>NZ_JAMOKT010000075.1:0-30358 GCF_023656795.1 Parabacteroides caeci | reverse complement strand
AATCTTATTCCATTTTTTTACTGGTTCACTCTTTGTCTTCCTTTCTTTCAATGGTTTGACATATTACAAATCTATCTTTTTTATCTTATCGAAATTCTATCTGCCAAAACTAAGGTATTATTTTAGTCAATAACCTGGATTTTGTTTTAACTTCGAATTGGTATCAATTGCCCAGTAAGGAATTGGTAATAATTTCGTAAAATCACCTGAAGTTTCCTTTTCATACCAAGGTTGTGTCCACTTACCAAAACGAATCAAATCCTGGCGTCTGAACCCTTCCCATGCCAATTCTCGACTCCTTTCATTTAAGATTTCGTTCAAAGTTAAATCTTTTTCCTGATATAAAGGCACCCCAGCCCTCTCTCTTACTTGATTAAAATAGGAAAGTGCTTCTGAAGTTTTCCCTTGACGAACTAAAGCTTCACCTTTCATTAACAACACATCAGCATAGCGATAAAACACAAAATCATTATTCATCCCATTCATTAATCCTGACTCATACTCATATTTCGCAAAACGTACACCATCATCCAATAAAGCCGGATCATACTCATTATACAGAGCCTTTACATGAGGTCGATAATTTAACTGTCTTGTAGGAGATAACATCAACGGATTACCAGCAACATCATATTGAGGTCCTTCTAACCATGATTTTTTTCGAACATCATTTGATGTATATAAATTATAATTATCCTCCATACCACAAAAGCCATCCCAACAAAAATCCACAATTCCAAATGTTTTTTGACTCAAAGTATGTAAGCTCAATTGATGAAATTTCATCGTAAAAGGTGCATAAATATTATTAATGGGCATTACAAAAATATTTTCTTTCGATCCTTCACTATTCACCTTAAAATTCGCAAAATAATCAGACTCCAATGATAATTTATTAAAATTTATCACCTTATCACATGCTTCTGAAGTTTCCTTCCACATATCATTTCCTATCCATTCTTTTGCATTTAAGTACAACTTAGCCAACATAGTATAAGCCATAGCTTGTGTTACACGCCCATAGTTTTTAGAGGTTGGAACTTCGTCCAAGAAACTTACATTCTCATTAATCTCTGATTCAATAAAATTGAAGACTTCTAATCGACCTACTTGATTTGGTAAATCTTTTTCAATAAAATCTATTGACAGAGGTACATTTCCATACCAATCAATCGCATTCAAATATAGCCAAGCACGTAAAATCTTTACTTCAGCTGCTAAGTTCTTTTTTGTTGGAAAATCTACTGAAGATTCATCCATTTGATATAATATCTGATTACATAAAGTAATACCATCAAAAATAAAACTCCAACAGTCGTTTAGATTTCCTAGCTGAGGATTAAAGTTATGTTTATGCAAAGCAACCCAAACACCATTATCCCACCACAAATTAGTCTCTCTATAAGGACATATAGCTTCATCCGTACAAATAAGTAATGATCCCCATATGAAAGGACTTAAATAAGAAGTTAAATGAGTATATGCACGTCCCACATTCATAATCATCTCATTTTCATTCTTAAAAAATTCATCCGCAGGAACAGTTGAATATATCTTCTCATCCAAATTTGTACATGACTGTGCAAAAACACAGAAAAATAGAATCACTAATATATGAATCTTATGTAATGTTTTCATGATATACTCCATTTAAAAGTTAATATTTAAGCCTAATAAAAACGTTCGAGTCCTCGGATAATATTCATAACGATCCATACCTGGTTCCAAACCTGATAAATCAACTTCCGGGTCAATTCCTTTATAGCCTGTAATCGTAAATAGGTTTTGAGCTGTCAAATACAATTTCAATCTTGAAATCCATGATGTATTCAAATTAAAATTATAGCCGATTGTCAGGTTATCCAACTTCACATAAGAAGCGTTTTCAACAAAACGATCAGAAAACACTGCCGATCCTTTATATTCCGGGTGATCCAGTGTAGATGTTAAAATATTTTTACCTCCGAAATAATTAAATCCTTCATAATACATTCGATGGACATTCAATACATCATTTCCTATTGCACCTCTGAATAAAAAACTCAAATCCCAGTTTTTATAAGTAAATGTATTTGAAAAACCGAATGTAATATCCGGATAAGCATTCCCTATGATCTGATAATCCTCTTCATTGATCACACCATCACTATTTAAATCTTCCAATACATTTTGACCATTCTCATCTACACCTAGAAACTTTGGTCCCCAGAAATTACCAATCGTACCACCTTCCACAATACGTTGCGTGTATTGTTGAAAATCTTCCGGGATATAACCAGTCCTTATTTGTACCATTGCATAGTCTTTATTTGAGAATTTCTCTAATTTATTTGTATTGTGGCTCAATGTCAGCACTGAATTCCAAAGAAAATCTTTTATTCGTACAGGTGTTGCATTAATTGTTATCTCAATACCCGAGTTTTTAATAGTACCAACATTGGTAAACAATTGATTATACAGATTGGGTGGAACAGGAACTGTATACCAATACAACAAATCTTTTGTTGTTCGATTATAATAATCGAACGTTCCACCTAAACGGCCATTCAATACCGAAAAGTCCAAGCCTACATTAAATTCCCCCTTACGTTCCCATTTCAAGTCAGGATTCGGGTTACTGGCTGGTTTATATGTACTGATCCAATTATCATTATAGTAAAAAAATCTATCTTTCTGCAATAACTGCAATGATTTGTAATTACCTATTTCCTGATTTCCTGTAACTCCATAGCCTAAACGTAATTTTAAATCATCAATCCATTTTATATCTTCCATAAAATGTTCTTTATTTATACGCCAACCACCACTAATGGCTGGAAATGTTCCCCATTTATTATTTGCGCCAAAACGGGACGAACCTTCATAACGTACAGAAGCTGATAACAGATATTTCTCCTGATAGTTATACATAACACGACCGAAAAAAGCTATCAACTTATTTTCTTCCTTATAACTACTCATACCCGCTTTGCCCTGTGTAAGTGCTGCTCCTGCTCCAATATTGTGATACGAGAAATAATCCGTATCGAATAAATAATTACGAGACCAGCTACTTTCATATTCTCCTTTATTATACGAATATCCAGCAATAGCTTGAATTGTATGTTCTTTAAATGTCCTCCTGTAATCCAGACTGGCCTCCAACAAACTGGAAGAAGAAGAAGACTTAGATATTTCCGCACTACCATTCGTCCCATAATCTTTTGGATAGTAACGACTAAAATATTGTCCTGTATTAGAAGAGGATTGAGTGACCGATCCCATTACAGAAGCTTTCAAACCTTCAATAATTTCTAAAGAGACTTTCATACTTCCCATGACATCCCAGTTTTCTCTCTCCCTGGTAGATTCTTTTACCATTGCTACTGGATTAAAATACTGGAACGGTCCCGGATTATAATAATAACCTCCTGATATGGGAGTAGTATTCTCTACATCATAAACAGGTTCTGTAGGATTACGCCGGGCAACCTGTTGTAAAATAGCATTGTCAGCCAATTGACTTTTTCCTTTTGAATATACCAAATTATAATCAATAGATAAACGGTCATTAAAATTCCGTTGGTTAACACTCATTTTTGCTCTTAGCTTGTTATTACTGGTTTTATCTAAAAGTCCTTGATCGTTTTGATATGATAAAGATGCACGATACCCCAATGAATTTGTCCCTCCAGATAGTGCTACATTATAATATTGACTTATAGGATTCTTCCGAGTCACTTCATCAAACCAATCAATTGAAGAGCCAAAATCATACTGATCCTTCATTGTCGGATAATAATCATTTATAACTGACCGGAACTGATCTGCAGTTAAAACGTCCAACTTTTTTGCAACGGATTGCATTGCCACATAAGTAGAAAATTCAATTGAACTTTTGCCCTCACTTTTAGCTCTTTTAGTAGTAATCAAAATAACACCATTCGTACCCCTCGTTCCATAAATTGCAGCAGCAGAACCATCTTTCAAGACATCAATAGATTCAATTTCTTCAGGATTGATACTTTCTAAATTTCCTCCAATAATACCATCAATCACAACTAGAGGAGAAGCTCCTCCAGATAAGGTTGTCATTCCTCTCAACTGGACACTGAATCCACCATTCGGATCTCCTCCATTCGGTTTTACAATATTCATACCTGCAACTTGCCCTTGTAATAATTGCATCGGATTACTTATATTTCCTTTTACAAAATTCTCTGATTTCAGACTCGAAATAGAACCGGTAATTTCTTTCTTTGTTGTTGTACCGTAGCCGATAACAACTATTTCGTCCATTTGGGTAACATCTTCCCGCATCCGCACATATAAGCTTTGTTTATTTTCCACAGGTATATCTTGCGATATAAATCCTACATACGAGAATGAAAGAATAGCATTCCCGTCTTTTAACGTCAATTCAAATTTACCCTCTGTATCAGTAATCGTGCCATTAGCAGTCCCTTTTTCTACAACATTCACTCCTGGTAAGGGATTATTCGTGGCATCTATAACTTCCCCTGTTACAACAAAGGCATTAGCAGCGCAGACAGGTAAAACTCCAATAAAAAAGAAAACTACGATTATCCAGAATCTTTTACCAGATAATCTTTCTACACTCAAAAAATTTAATATTGCATTCATAATAAATGAATTAGATTAGGTTTGTTCATTCTACAAAAAACACTCTCTCAATCAAATAATCCTGTATACCATAGGCAATCTATTTAATATTAACATATTTTCCATAATCACTCTTCCTGACCTCACAAAGGTAAAAAGAGATAAAATAAAAAAATCAGTAATTAATTTAGGATATGAATAAACCCAAATTCATATATTTGTAACAAACAATTCCTAATCTAACTATATATCAACTATTTAAAAAACCATATAAATTATATGAATGACATACACGCACTTCTAATTCTTGTCAATTCCCTAACAAAAGCTGAAAAAAGATATTTCCATCTTTATTCAAACCTACAAAACGGAGACAAAGTTTACATTACCCTTTATAAGCTAATCGATTCTAATATATCTGCAGAAGACTTATATACACGTTTTTGCCAGCTTCAGGATGGAAGAAATTTTAAAATGGCCACAAAGCACCTCTATTCCATAATTATGGACTGCCTCGTCCATCTACGAAAAAAAGAAAACATACAAGCAATGATCTGCAATTATATTACTAAAGCTGATATTTTGTTCGAAAGGGAACTTTTTGAAGAAACATTCGATGAGTTAGATAAGGCAAAAAACTTAGCAACCATTTATGAAAATGATCCGCTTCTATTACTAATACACAGAACGGAACTTAAATATCTTAGTTCACTCGGATTCAAAAATATATGCGAACGGGATCTTGTTAAAAAACAAATGAAAATCAATGATATTATAAAATACACTCGTAATACGAATCTTCATTTACAACTCTATGATATTTTAAAACATCGTATTACCTATAAAGGAGATATCCGTTCAAACAAACAAAAAGACAACCTGAATGACCTGGTTTTAAGTGAACTGAATCTGATAGCCAATAATTCCTATAAAGGATTTGAAGCCAGAAAACTACATCTCCTGTTTCAGGCCACTTATTATCTGAATACAGGTAACTATAAATCAGCCATCCGTTTTTACCAGGAACTTATTACTCTTTTCGAATCAAATCAGCACCTGATCCTGAATCCTCCGATTTACTATTTGAGTGCCCTAAAAGGCATTCTCGACAGTCTTCATTTGGCAGGACTGTACCAGGAAATGCTTTTTTTCATAGACCGCCTGAGAAAAATGCAGCAGGGCGACTACGCAACAGAATTTCTTTTGGAAATAAATGCTTCCATCTATCAATATGAACAAGTTAGTTATATAAATACAGGCAAGTTCGAAATTGCCTTGGAACTATCCGGCAACTATGGAGATCATTTGTTTAAAAAGATCGACCTGCTCAGGTTGGAAACACAACTAAAACTGTATTTGAATACTGCCATTCTTTATCTGTGCCTGGAAAAACCGGAGAGAGCACGCAAAAGCATGAAGAAAATATTCAGTTCCGGCAAACTGTTTCATACATTGCCTTCGTATAAAACGGCCCGGTTGATAAATCTGCTGATACTGGCTGAACTGGGGGATTACAGCTTTTTCGAAAATGAAATCAACTCCATCAAGCGTAATATTCATTATGAAAAACATATATACCGTACAGAAAAGCTACTGTTCCGTTTTGTCATGTCCTATCCGTTGCCGTCTTATCAGAAAGCGCAAAACAAACTGTGGATGCAATTTCAAAAGGAAATAGAAAAGATCAGGGAAGACAAATACGAAAAGCAACTGCTTAAAACATTCGATATACTTTCATGGGTAGAAAGTAAACTGACAAACAGACCTTTCGCTGAAATATTAGAAGAAAACTATATCGGATAACAAAAAGCCTCATCGGGTAAGCGGAAGTGTATTTAACACATCGAACAACTCTTTTCTAAATTATGTTCTATCTTTGTAGAACAACATGGAGAAATATTGGCAAATACTCAAACGATATAAAGGAGGACTGGCAGTCAGTCCGCTGCTTGTACTGATAACTGTACTGTGTGAAACCGTTCAGCCGATGTTTATGGCTGAGATTATTGACAACGGGGTTATGCCTCGTGACCTCTCGGTTATTACACGGGTCGGAACCTTTATGATTTTGATTTCGCTGGCGGGGTTATTCGTTAATATCGTTAATGTATATGTATCTTCCCGCATCGGTATCGGCTTCGGAACCGATTTGCGGACCAGGCTTTTCGACAAGATACAACAACTGTCCTTTTTCGATATAGATAAATTCAGTTCGGCTTCGCTGGTGACACGGTTAACAAGCGATATTTCCCGTATACAGCAAATTGTGCTGATGTCTATGCGGCTTCTGCTCCGTTCTCCCCTTATGTTGGCGATGGCTGTCTTTTTCGTTGTCAGGATTAACCGGGAACTGGCTGTTGTACTGATAGCCGCCATCCCCATTCTGGGCGGAAGCGTTTACCTGATACTCAGCAAAGGGTTTCCTTATTTCCTGAAAGTACAGCAGAAAGTGGACCAACTGAACGGAGTGGTCAGGGAGAATCTTATTAATATCCGTGTAGTCAAATCGTTCGTCCGGGAAGATTTCGAGACAAAGAAATTTACCAAAAGTAGCGAAGAGTTACGCGATATGGTTATCCGGGCATCCAATATTGTCGTTTCCATATTTCCGGTCATGCAGCTGGTTATGAACTTATCTATCCTGGCTATCCTGTGGCTGGGCGGACAAAAAGTGATGTACGGCGAGTTGAAGGTCGGCGAACTGATTTCGTTCGTCAATTATCTGGCACAAGTTTTGATGTCACTGATGATGCTTTCCATGATTATTATGTCGTATGCCCGGGCCTCCGCCTCTTCCAAACGTATCCTGGAAGTACTGGATACGAAACCTTCTTTGACCAACACACAAGAAGGTTTACAGGATAAATACCGGATAGAGAAAGGAGAAGTGACTTTCGATAATGTCAGTTTCCGCTACACCGGCGGGGAGAACGATGTCTTGCAACATATCAGTTTCCGGGCCAATCCGGGCGAAACAATTGCGCTGGTCGGTGCCACCGGTTCTGCCAAAAGCTCCCTGGTACAACTGATACCGCGTTTATACGACGCCACTTCGGGAGAAATACGAATCGACGGCATCCCGGTAAAAAACTATAACCTGGATGAACTGCATGCCCGCATCGGCATGATTCTGCAAAAGAACGAACTGTTTACCGGTACCATTATCGACAACCTGAGATGGGGAAAGCCGGACGCTTCGATGGAAGAAATCGAGGAAGCCGCCCGTGCCGCCGAAGCACACGATTTCATCAGCTCCTTCACCGAGGGTTACAACACGTTGCTGGGACGCGGAGGCATCAATGTCTCCGGCGGCCAGAAACAACGTATCTGCATTGCCCGTGCCTTGCTCCGTAAACCGAAAATCCTTATCCTGGACGATAGCACCAGTGCCGTCGATACCGAAACGGAACTGAAAATACGGAACAACCTGAATGCCATGTTGCACGATACAACCGTATTTATCATCACCCAGCGAATCAACACCATGCAGTCTGCCGACCGTGTCATCGTGTTGGAAGACGGCGAGATCAACGCTATCGGAACACCGGACGAACTAATCAAGAGCTCGACCGTCTATCAGGAAATCTATCATTCACAACAAGTATTGTTTTAAGTTATGGCACACGGAGATCACTTGAAAGATAATGCAAAACCCAAAGAAGGACGGAAAACCTTCTGCCGGCTGATATCGTACCTGTCATGCGACCGGCGCTTGTTGTTCGTGATTGGCTTCCTAATTATTGTCAGCATCATAGCCAACCTACTGGGCTCTTATATGTTGCGTCCCATCATCAACGACTATATCATTCCGGGAGATTTCCACGGATTGATACGGATATTGATTATGCTGGCCGTCGTGTATCTGACAGGGGTCGCAGCCGTGTATATCCAATATATATTATTGAACAAGATCGGCCAGCGAACAGTCACCCGGATGCGTTCCGACCTTTTTGAGAAGATGGAACACCTGCCGGTCAAGTATTTCGATACCCATCAGCATGGCGACCTGATGAGCCGTTATACGAATGATATCGACAAGATCAGCGACGCCTTGACCGACAGCCTCTCCGACATGCTCTCCAGCGCTCTGACGCTGATTGGTATCTTCTGCCTGATGCTTTATATCAGTCCGGTCCTGACGCTTGTAACTCTGATTACTGTCCCGCTGATGTTCCTCAGCGCAAAAGAAATAGTAAAGCGAAGCCGCAAATATTTCAAAGCACAGCAGGAATCCATCGGTACGCTGAACGGTTATATCGAAGAAATGATAAGCGGACAAAAGGTTGTCAAAGTATTCGGCCATGAAAAGAAAGTAAATGCCGACTTTGAAGTGCAAAACAGCGATCTGAAAGAGAAGTCACAAAAGGCCCAGTTCTACTCCGGACTGATGATGCCCGTCATGCAGAACCTGAATACGCTGAATTATGTATTTATCACCATCGTCGGCGCCCTGCTCGCCATCTTCCGCGGATTCGATGTCGGCGGACTGGCCGCCTTCCTGCAATACTCCCGCCAGTTCGGACGTCCGATCAACGAACTCGCCAGCCTCTACAACAGTATCCAGGCTGCTATTGCCGGTGCCGAACGTATCTTTGAGGTCATAGACGAAACACCCGAAACACCGGATGCTTCCGACGCAATCGCATTACAGAATGTACAAGGCGACGTAGCCATGAAAGACGTTTATTTCGGATACAAACCGGAGAAAACGATTCTGAAAGGAATCTCCTTGCATGCAAGAGCCGGCTGCAAAATTGCCCTGGTCGGTGCCACCGGAGCCGGAAAGACAACCATCCTGAACATGCTCCCCCGCTTCTTCGATATCCAGTCGGGAGAAATCACGATAGACGGTCATCCCATCCGCCGGATCAAACGAAACAACCTGCGTCAATCTATGGCAATCGTCCTCCAGGATACGCATCTCTTCACCGGAACCGTACGCGAAAATATCCGTTTCGGCCGTCTCGATGCGACCGACGAGGAAGTCATTGCCGCCGCCAAACTAACGGCTGCCCATTCCTTTATCAAGCGCCTCCCCCAAGGCTACGACACGCTCCTTGAAAACGACGGTGCCAACCTGAGCCAGGGACAGCGCCAATTACTCAATATCGCCCGTGCTGCCATTGCCGACCCTCCCATCCTGCTACTGGATGAAGCGACCAGCAATATCGACACCCGCAGCGAAATCCTTATCCAGAAAGGTCTCGACCAACTGATGCAGGGACGAACGAGCCTCATCATCGCCCACCGTCTCTCAACAGTGAGAAACGCCGACCTTATCCTCGTCCTCGAACATGGAAAGATTATCGAACAAGGCAGCCATCAGGAATTACTGGCACTGAAAGGAAAATATTACTCCCTCAACCAGGAGCAGTTCAAATAAGAATGGACCCCTCAGCAGGAAATGATACAACAAGGACAACCCGACTGGGATTGCAAAACGTATTCTTCGCTTCCAGAAAGGTGGATAATACACTCTTTTGGCAGACAAAAAGCCACTTTATGCTTTATAACATCTTTTCGCGCATCCTACTTACAAAGAAGTAGGCTAATTTTACACGCAATTTTGATAACATTACATACATGAAGAACAAGAATACACTGTCTGGCTTGGCTGTTGCAAATTTCAGCAAGCAAATAGACGGGAAGGAGACGATGCTATGTATCCTGACCAATAAAAAAGGTGCAGAACTTACCATTACCAACTACGGTGCAAAAATTGTATCGCTTATGGTACCGGATCGGTCCGGCAAGTTAACCGATGTAGTTACCGGACATAATTCCCTCGATGATTATCTGGTCTCTGAAGAACCTTACTTCGGAGCAATCTGCGGCCGTTACGGTAACCGTATTGCCAAAGGAACATTTACACTGGATGGTGTTGTATACGATAAGCTGGCTATCAACAACGGCCCCAACAGCCTCCACGGAGGACTGAAAGGTTTCAATTCCGTTGTGTGGGACGCTAATCAAACCGACGACCAGACCGTAGAACTGAAATATACCTCAGCCGACGGCGAAGAAGGTTTCCCCGGCACACTACAAACTACTGTCACTTATCACCTGACCGATGACAACGAAGTCGTGATCATGTATCAGGCCGTAACAGACAAACCTACCGTATTAAATCTGACCAACCACTCCTACTTCAACCTGTCAGGAGCCGGCGATCCGTCAGTTGCGGACCATACGTTAACCATCAATGCAGACTATTATCTGCCTACGGATGAAACTGCCATTCCTTACGGTGCCCCTGAAAAAGTAGAAGGTACGCCGATGGACTTCCGCACTCCTTATCTGGTAGGTGCCCGCATCGACGAACCGACCGACCAGTTGACCTGGGCAAGAGGCTATGACCATACCTATATATTAAATAAGGAAGAAGGCGAACTGGGTTTCTGTGCCCGTTGCCAATCCCCCAAGACCGGTATCATCATGGAAACATATACTACTCAACCGGGCGTACAATTATATACAGGTAACTGGATGACCGGCAATTTCGAAGGAAAGAACGGACAACGCTATCCGGCAAGAGCAGCCTTATGCCTGGAAACACAACATTTCCCCGACAGTCCGAACAAACCGGAATATCCGTCGACCGTACTTCGTCCGGGAGAAGTCTTCGAAAGCAAGACTATCTATAAATTCTCAGCCGAATAACAAATAACAAAATTAATATATCAATAACAATAAAAAAGATCAATCAATGACTCAAGAAAAAAAACAATGGGGTGCCATCATCATTATGATTGCACTTTTTGCAATGATTGCATTCGTGACTAACCTTTGTTCACCAATGGCTATTATCGTAAAGAACGACTTTGGAGCAAGTAATGTTCTTGCTCAAATTGGAAACTATGGTAACTTCATTGCCTATCTGGTAATGGGTATCCCAGCCGGTATGCTTATCGCCAAATACGGCTACAAGAAAACAGCTCTTATCGGTCTTGCCGTAGGTGTCATAGGTATTTTAGTTCAATGGCTGAGTGGTCATGTAGGCAAAGATAGTGCTTTTCTGGTTTACCTGGTCGGAGCATTTATCAGCGGTTTCACTATGTGTATTCTTAACTGTGTGGTTAATCCGATGCTTAACCTGCTCGGTGGCGGTGGTAACAAGGGTAACCAGCTTATCCAGCTCGGTGGTGTATTCAACAGTACTGCTGCTGTTGCCTGCTACATCCTGATGGGAGCTCTTATCGGTGATGCAGCCAAAGCACATATTGCCGACGCAACACCGGCATTGATGATCGCTCTTGCTATTTTCGTTATCGCATTCGTAGTTATCACATTCACAAAAATTGAAGAACCTGAACAGGCTCCTGTCGACACAAGCTTGATCAAAGGCGCTTTAAGCCATCGCCATTTTGCACTGGGAGCACTCGCTATCTTCCTTTACATGAGCGTTGAAGTTGGAACTCCGACTTATATTCTTCAATACCTTACAGCGAAAGGCATACCTGCCAGCACCGTTGGTCTTATTGTAGCTGTTTACTGGCTAATGATGCTTATCGGACGTTTCGTAGGAGCAAGTATCGGTGGTAAGGTTTCCAGCCGCATGATGATCACTACCGTATCGATCGCAACTCTTCTGTTGGTTAGTTTCGGTATGTTCTCACCCGAAACAAATACAGTTGAAGTTCCTGGTGTAGACTGGGCTTCATTAAGTGTGATCTGGCAGGAAGTTCCCGTTGGTATTCTGGCATTCCTTCTCGTAGGTCTCTGCACCAGCGTAATGTGGGGTGGTATATTCAACATGGCTGTCGAAGGATTAGGAAAATACACAGCTATCGCCAGCGGTATCTTTATGACAATGGTATTCGGTTGCGCTGTAATGGTTGCCATTCAGGGTTGGGTTGCCGATATGACTGATTACATGACCAGCTACTGGGTTGTACTCTTTAGTGCTGCTTACATTTTATTCTACGCGGCTATCGGTTCTAAACCATCGAAGAAATCAAAATAAAATAAATAATATGTCTATTCATGAAATTATCCGGTTTTATTCGTAACCGGATAATTTCTTCATTTATAACCTTTAAAAGAAATAATATCATGCAGAAAAAAATCAGAGATAAATTTCAAGAGTTATTCAACACAGAAGGTGCTGTATTTGCTTCTCCGGGTCGTATCAACCTGATCGGCGAACACACAGACTACAATGGCGGTTTCGTATTCCCGGGAGCTATCGACAAAGGGATGATCGCAGAGATCAAACCGAACGGAACCGGCAAAGTTCGTGCATTCTCTATCGACCTGAACGATTATGCGGAATTCGGCCTGAACGAAGATGATGCTCCAAAAGCTAGCTGGGCAAGATACATTTTCGGTGTATGCCGTGAGATCATCAAACGTGGCGGCCAGATCCAGGGATTTGATACCGTATTTGCAGGTGATGTTCCTCTGGGTGCCGGTATGTCTTCATCCGCAGCTTTGGAAAGCACATATGCTTTCGCTTTGAATGAACTCTTCTCTTTGGGTATCGACAAATTCGAATTAGCAAAGATCGGCCAGTCTACAGAACACAACTATTGTGGTGTTAACTGTGGTATCATGGACCAGTTCGCTTCTGTATTCGGTAAAGAAGGAAGCCTGATCCGTTTGGATTGCCGCTCTTTGGAATATAAATATTTCCCATTCAACCCGGTTGGCTATAAACTGGTATTGCTGGACTCTGTAGTTAAACACGAACTGGCTTCTTCGGCTTACAACAAACGCCGCCAGTCTTGCGAAAATGCAGCAGCAGCTATCCGTCGCAATCATCCGGAAGTAGAATTCCTGCGTGACGCAACAATGGGCATGCTGAATGAAGTAAAAGGCGATATCAGCGCAGAAGACTATATGCGTGCCGAATATGTGATCGAAGAAGTACAGCGCGTACTCGACGTTTGCGAAGCCCTGGAAAAAGGCGATTACGAAACAGTCGGACAGAAAATGTACGAAACTCATCACGGCATGAGCAAACTGTATGAAGTAAGCTGCGAAGAACTGGACTTCCTGAACGATGTAGCCAAGAAATGTGGCGTAACCGGTTCACGTGTCATGGGTGGCGGTTTCGGCGGTTGCACGATCAACCTCGTAAAAGACGAACTGCACGATGCCTTCATTAAGGAAGCATTCGAATCTTATACAAAGAAATTCGGACACGAACCAAAAGTATATGAAGTAGTAATCAGCGACGGCGCACGCAAACTCGCTTAATAAATTAATTCAATATCCATAAAATCATGACAGCCGCATTTTATCAGAACGAAGTCAAATTTTTCGTTGCAGTAGATTGTATCATCCTCGGGTTCAACAGTGGTGAACTCAATGTTTTACTTTACAAGCGGAATTTTGAACCTCTGAAAGGACAATGGTCTCTGATGGGCGGCTTTATCAAATCCGGCGAAAGCGTAAACGAAGCGGCATCCCGCGTGCTTACCGAATGCTCCGGTATCGATAATCTTTTTATGGAACAGGTAGGTGCCTATGGAGATGTTACCCGCGACCTCGGGGAACGGGTTATCTCCGTAGCATACTATTCCTTAGTTAATATGAATGACTTCAATCGGGAACTGCTGAAAGAACATAATGCCGAATGGGTAAAAATCAGTGAAATACCCGAATTGATCTTCGACCATAACCAAATGGTTGCCGATACATTGGCGCGTCTGAAAAGAAAAGCAGCCACCTGTCCTATCGGCTTCAACCTTCTTCCGGAGAAATTCACTCTCCCCCAGCTTCAAAGTCTATATGAAGCAATTTATCAGACTCCATTGGATAAACGTAATTTCCGCAAGAAGCTAAACTCCATGGATATCCTGGAAAAACTGAACGAGAAAGATAAAAAGAGCTCTAAAAGAGGCGCTTTCTATTATATGTTCAATAAAGAGAAATACGACCGTCTGCTGGATCAGGGATTCTATTTCTCCCTGTAACTTCCTTGCATATCCGGCTCTCTGTGAGAAATATCGCACGTTAGGAAACTTTACAGAAAATGAATTGTTTGTATGATATAGCGGTCTATAAGAAGAGATTCCCTATCTTTGTGCAAAAATTAAACTAATTCATCAAAATGAACGATATTAAAGTAATGAACAGAGCAGCGGACAATATCCGCGTCCTGGCTGCCTCAATGGTAGAAAAGGCTAAGTCCGGTCATCCGGGTGGTGCAATGGGTGGTGCAGACTTTATCAATGTACTATTCTCAGAGTATTTGGTCTATGATCCTAAGAACCCGGAATGGGAAGGCAGGGATCGCTACTTCCAGGACCCGGGACATATGTCGCCGATGCTTTATTCAGCCCTCGCCCTGACAGGCAAATTCACCATGGAAGAACTGTCTATGTTCCGTCAGTGGGGAAGTCCGACTCCCGGCCATCCGGAAGTTGACATCAAGCGAGGAATCGAAAATACCTCAGGTCCGCTGGGACAAGGCCATACCTACGCTGTAGGTGCAGCTATCGCCGCCAAGTTCCTGAAAGCCCGCCTGGGTGATGTAATGAACCAGACTATTTACGCATATATTTCCGATGGCGGTATCCAGGAAGAAATCTCACAAGGCGCCGGCCGTGTCGCCGGAACACTGGGACTGGATAACCTGATCATGTTCTACGACTCCAACAACATCCAGCTTTCTACAACCGTAGAAGAAGTAACGGCTGAAAATGTCGCTATGAAATATGAAGCATGGGGTTGGAAAGTGATCAGCATCAACGGAAACGATGTAAATGAAATACGCAAGGCTCTGGACGAAGCGAAAGCCGAAACCCAGCGTCCTACCCTGATCATCGGTGATACTATCATGGGTAAAGGTGCCATGGGTGCCGACAAGAGTAACTACGAAAACAAAGTATCTACTCATGGACAACCCCTGTCTGCCGCCGGTGCATCCATCGAAGAAACAATCAAGAACCTGGGAGGTGATCCTCAGAACCCCTTCTCCGTATTCCCGGAAGTTGCCGAACTCTATGCAAAGCGTGCCAAAGAACTGGAAGCTATCGTAGCTGAACGTTATGCCGCTAAAGACGCATGGGCCAAAGCTAACCCGGAACTGGCAGAAAAGATGAAATTCTGGTTCTCCGGCAAAGCCCCGAAACTGGATTGGGAAGCTATCGAACAGAAAGCAAACCAGGCAACCCGTGCCGCATCCGCTACCGTATTAGGTGTACTGGCTACAAAGGTTGAAAATATGATTTGCTCATCCGCCGACCTGTCCAACTCGGACAAGACAGACGGCTTCCTGAAGAAAACACATTCATTCGTGAAAGGCGACTTCAGCGGTGCCTTCTTCCAGGCCGGTGTTTCCGAACTGACAATGGCTTGTGTATGTATCGGTATGTCACTGCACGGCGGTGTGATCGTGGCTTGCGGTACCTTCTTCGTATTCTCTGATTATATGAAACCGGCAATCCGTATGGCAGCCTTGATGGAACAACCGGTGAAGTTCATCTGGTCGCACGACGCCTTCCGCGTTGGTGAAGACGGACCTACTCACGAACCGGTTGAACAGGAAGCACAGATCCGCCTGATGGAAAAACTGAAGAACCATAAAGGACACAACTCTATGCTGGTTCTCCGTCCGGCCGATGTTATCGAGACGACAATTGCATGGAAGATGGCAATGGAAAATACAGTCACTCCTACCGCTTTGATTCTTTCCCGTCAGAACATTACTGACCTGCCCGCAAAAGGAAACCGTTACGACGAAGCCTTGCAGGCCGAAAAGGGTGCCTATATTGTAGAAAGCGATGAAAACCCAGACGTTATCATGGTCGCTTCCGGCTCGGAAGTCGCTACATTAGTTGAAGGAGCAGCATTGCTTCGTGCCGATGGCGTGAAGGTTCGTATCGTATCAGTTCCGTCCGAAGGGCTGTTCCGCAACCAGAGCAAGGAATACCAGGAATCTGTTATTCCGACAGGAAGCAAGATATTCGGTCTGACTGCCGGTCTGCCCGTCAACCTGGAAGGTCTGGTCGGAGCAAATGGCAAGGTTTGGGGTCTGGAATCATTCGGATTTTCCGCTCCTTACAAGGTGCTCGACGAAAAACTCGGCTTCACAGGACAGAATGTATACAATCAGGTAAAAGAACTATTAGCATAAGAAAACATAAGATAAAGTAAGCCCTATGGTTGCACCTTCGGGAACCGGACGGTTCCCGAAGGCGGAACCCCGGCGTTCCCACTACAGCGAAGCCTCGGTTGCATCGGCAGGAACCTCTACGGTTGCTGCAACGGGAACCAAGATGGTTGCATCCGGCGGAACCATAGGGTTACTTGTCTACCTCTAACAGATAAAGATGAAAACACTAGGTTTATGTTGTGACCATGCAGGTTACGAGTTAAAGGAGTACGTAAAACAAATACTGGATTCTAAAGGACTACCCTATAAAGATTTCGGAACCTGCTCTGCAGACAGTTGCGATTATCCCGACTTCGCCCATCCATTGGCCTATGCAGTAGAAGCCGGAGAAGTATATCCCGGAATAGCTATCTGCGGCTCAGGAAACGGTATCGCAATGACTCTGAACAAACACCAGGGAATACGGGCCGCTTTATGCTGGCAAGAAGAAATTGCACGACTGGCTCGTGAACACAATGATGCCAACATACTTGTCATGCCCGGTCGGTTTATCAGTCAGGAGGAAGCTAAACGCACCGTCGAGGCCTTTTTGAACACCCCGTTCGAAGGAGGTCGACACATACGACGTATTGACAAGATCCCGTTGTAAAAACAACGGGATTATCATATAGAACATTCTTATAAATACTAAGAAGAAGTTTAAGCATCAAACCATCAGATCGTTTCTGAACTTCTCTTTCTTCTGTTTCGTCAGGAAGTGGCGGGCAGACATGGGAAAGAGTTCGAGGAGAAGCATCTCCTTTTCATTCTCGGCTACCAGGATACCGACTTCACCAATGACAGGGTTCTCCTGCATCTCATAATCTGAAGCATCATAAGGTTGTTCTTCCCGCTTGCCGGTTATTTGCTGGCGAAAGTCAGGGTCGACAGGCAACGGGGTTTTCCCATAATCTCCGCGGATCAGGGAGATAAAGGGGTAAACGGGTTTGCTGTATAACGGGCGGCCGTTCAGTTCATCGAGGGCACATGAAACTGCCTGCGAGGCTATCACCTGACTTACCGGCGTCACCAAAGGAGGCAGGCCGGCATCCATCCGTACCCGGGGGATTAATGACATCGCTTTCTCCAATAACTCGGGATGGTCCTGCTGCTTCAGCAAGGCAACTATCAGATTGTACATGTTGGCCGGGATCTGCGATTTCTGTACCATTTCGTTGGGTTCGGGGAAGTTGAAGTATTCTTCGATGGCACGGCAGAAGATAATCAGGTCGTCTTCCTTGTCTTTGCGGGCGGCTTCGATAGCATCATTGAAAAAGCGGTCGATCTCGGTAGGCAACTTATCGGTCAGGGGATTGAAAGGATTGGGCAACTCGCGGGAGGTGTCGTAGGCTTTCAGTTCCTTTCGTATTTTCAGGAGTTCGGCGTTGATGCGGGCAACGGCTTCCATATCGATTTCCAGTTCGATACCCATCTTCTTGCAGAAGACGTAGACCAGCTCGATGGCAGGGGCACAACAGCCTCCGGCAAAATACCAGATATTCGTATCGACAATATCGACGCCGTTGACAATAGCGGCAAGCATAGAAGCCAGGCCGTATCCGGCAGTACAGCGGGTGTGGAAGTCGACGGGAGATTTCAGGTTCTTCTTGAAAAGGCGTATCAGTTCGGCAGTCCTTGCAGGAGTGATGAGTCCGTTGGCATCTTCGAGGGTGACGATGTCGGCCCGGAAGTTCTCCAACTGCTGGGCTTTTTCCAGGAAATAGTCGTTCTTGAAGACCGGCTTATGAAGGGGACGTCCGTGGAAGGCAGCTTCGATCCGTTCGAGGGCAGAATGGTGAGGGTCGATGGCGTAGCAGACGGCACAATCGGCCATTCCACCGTAACGGTCGGTGTATTTGATGGCTGGCTTCATATTGTCTATATCGTTCATGGCATCGAAAATACGCATGATATCGATTCCTGACTCGACAGTGTTGCGGCATACGCCTTTGACAACATTGTCCGGGTAAGGATTGTAGCCGAACAGGTCGCGTCCGCGACATAAGGCTGCCAGTTTGGTGGTCGTACCTACTGCGGCTTTGATCTTTTCCACTCTTTCCCAGGGATCTTCGTTCAGGTAGCGCATGGCGGCGTCGGGCACTGCCCCACCCCATACTTCCATCGCATAGAAACCAACCTCTTTATAGAAAGGTAGTACACGGTCGATTTGTTTCTGCGACATGCGCGTTGCACAAGCTGACTGCTGACCGTCACGGAGGGTGAGGTCACGGATTAATAGTTTACGTACCATAATTGTGTTTTTGTTTAGTTTGTTTTCTTTACTTTTCCCTTGATGGAAAAGTAACAAAAGATTAAAGTAGCGAAATAGATGCAGCCTTGATCTTTTGCCTACTTTTCTATCAAGAGAAATGTAGGTCTCATTTCTGATTCCACCAAAGCGGCGTTGTCACTACGTCGGGGCCGCCCAACAGCTCTAAGGCTTTTTGGTATCCTTCCAGGTTATTGGTCTGGATATTGGCCGGATAACGGTAACGTTTCGGGTAGAAATCGAGGCGACATTCCTTGGCTGTTGCCATTGTCAGGGGAACCTGGTTCAATGGGTTGTAGTCTTTTTCTACAGCCTGGTTTTCAAAGAACGGAAGACCAAGACGACGATGATCACTCCATGCTTCTTCGGGTAACCAGGGTACCTGTGCGATATATTTCTGGGTAAGAATCTTTGTCAATGCGTCGTTGTTGTAAGTACCGCCGCGGTAGATTGAGTTCTTCGGGAAGTTATAAGTCATCGTCTTATTTTCCTTTGTATAAGGATCGACATAATTGACGGTATAAGGCTTCGCTTCCGTTGTATGGGTGAAGCTGACGGAGGTACCCACCCGGTTATAATCCGTAGAGGACAGATATTGAGAAACCTGGCTTTGCAGGCCATGATATTCGAAGCTGGCTGTGATGCCACTTTCATAATTCGACTGGGCAGTGCCCGGTACTGTCCATCCTTTCAGAGCGGCTTCAGCTATCAGGAAATAGCTTTCCCACGGGCCGAAGAAGACGCGCTTCTGCGTATTCATACGGTATTGCTTTGCCATGGAAGGATAGTTGTAGTTCTTACCGGTCAAGGCGCTGACAAGGCCGGACAGGTTGTTCCATTCACCGGCTACCCAGGTACCCCAGGTATAACGCGGGTCGATCGTGAGCATCGGTTTGGAGTTATCGTTCGGGTCCATTAATTCAACGGGGTGCACTTCGCTGGCTGCACCGATATAGTCGGAATAAACCACACCGTCGTTCCAGCCTACTACGCTGAATAGTTTCGGTGCACGAGGATCTACATACTGCGGAATGGCATCAAAATAGAATCCGGCACACGGATCGTTGGTATTCAACGGGAAATGCTTGTTCAGATAGAGTCCCATATAGGTGTGAGGATCTTTCAGATGGCTCTTTAAGGAATCAGGAAGAGGAAATTCAATACCTCCAAGTCCTTCTGCCAGGTTCTTGAAAGTCACAGACATAGGCTGTGCATTCCAGGTACGCGACATGACACCTGTCAGGTCGTTCCAACCATCTTTCTCCTGTACGCCTGCCAAATCATCCAGCGAAGAGATAAAGGTTTTGCTTGCCGCATCTTCAAATTCGGTCTTTGCCAGTTCGGGCGATACGGCCGAGATACGCATGGCATAACGCATACGCAGGGAGTTGGCATATTTCTTCCACTCATTGACATTTCCGGCATAGAAAGCATCTTCGCCTGCCATCGGCTCCATATTGATAGAAGGATCGAGAGAGGCTTCAGCTTCTTTCAACTCTTTGAGGATGAAACCATAGATAGCTTCTACACTGTCGTATTCGCCGGGTACGCCGGTAAAAGCCGACAAAGCCGGGATAGGTCCGAAGCCATCGGATACTTCAGCGTTCAGATAAGCACGCCAGATACGGGCCATCTGAACCACATTTTTATAATAAGGATATTGTTCGGCTTCGCCTGCCTCGATCTTCTTTTCTCCCAGTTCGATAGCCTGGGTAGCCTTGTTGAGCCAGCCTACAGCATAGGAGTTGCTGAGGTAGAGGGTGATATAGTCGTTATTGTCCGTACCGATCGTGAATCCGCTGCCCCGGTTAAAGCGAGCGGCACGATTCCATTCGGCAATGAAGATACGTTCGGCAATCTCGGGATTCATCTGCGCCCCGATGATGGAGGCATTGAGAAACCACTCCGGCTTCACTTTGTCTTCGCCCACTTGGTTAGGGTCTTCATTTATCTCCTGAAAATCGTTACAGGATGTAAACAAAGCGGCTATCGAGAACATGCCTGCCAGTAATATATTTTTGGTGTTCATCTTGTTTTATTCTTTATTGTTCTTATTTACTTATCATCTTTAGATTTGTTATGGGTGTCACAACAGTACTGTATAGGGTGTCGCAACAAGAGTGTTTATGATGTCCAAACAAATTCAATCAGAAATCGCATTAAAATCCTACCGTTACATTAAACGTAAATGAACGACTTGTCGGAGCTGCCCCATTCTCGAATCCGGTAGCATTCGTATTGGTTGCCGAAACGGATTCAGGGTCGATGCCCGGCAGGTTATAATGGATCATCCAGACGTTATTGCATGTTGCAGACAAACGCAGGCGCTGGAACGGAGTATCTTTCAGCATTGCTTTATTGAAATCATATCCCAACGTAATATTACGTAAACGGATATTCGTTGCATCGTATGTGTACATTTCCGGCAAGCCGTAATTACCGGTCGAGCCGATACGTTCCCAATAATTCTGATGGGTGACGGGTACTTTATTTTCCGTATAGCCGTTGGGAGTCTGGACAACCGAATTAGGGACAATGAAGTCCTGACGTTCGCCGTTTACAACTGTCCCGGCCGCATTACCACGGGTGTACAGGTTGGAAGCGGTTGCCGAATAAAGGTCGCCGCCAATACGGAAGTCCACCAGGAAACTCAGGTTGAAACCTTTGTATGAAAAGCTGTTCGTCCAACCCAGCATCCAGTCGGGACTCTGGTTACCAACTTTCGATTTGCCGGTCGTGATCAACGGAAGTCCGTCTTCACCGACAATGATCTTGCCGTAGTTAGGATCATTCTTGTCTTCCACACGTTGGAAGGTTTGCCCGTAGATATCACCATAATAACTGCCCTGCACGGCTACGATCTGGATGGCATCCAGCGTTTTTATATCATACAGGGTAACACCCGGATAGAGATCGATGATCTTGTTTCGGTTTAGCGAAAACTGTGCTGTCGAGTTCCAACTTAGTCCTTTGGGATTGTCGAGAATCAATCCGTTCAGAGAGATTTCAACGCCTTCATTCTGAATATTACCTGCATTTACCTTGCGGGAACTATATCCGGAGAAGGGGTCCATCGGCAAGTTCAGCAACTGGCGGGTGGCATTGGTTTTATACCAGGCGGCATCCAGTCCGAGGCGATTATTGAAGAAGCGGATATCGAAACCGGCTTCCCATGATTTGATCAACTCGCTGCGCACATTGGAGTCGTAAAGTACGTTTCCGGGAGCGGCTGTCGTATTGCCATTCTCATCCTTACCGACCGTGAAGTTATTGTATAACTGATACGGATCGAGGTCGTTACCGACTTCGGCATATGAAGCTCTCACCTTGGCAAAAGTAAACCATTCAGGCATCTGCCCGCCCAGTTTAGGCACCATGTCGGAGATTACTCCGGACAGGCTGACCGAGGGATAGAAATAAGAACGGTTGGCTTTCGACATGGTAGACGACCAGTCGTTACGTGCCGTAATATCCAGGAACAGATAGCCGTCCCAATTCAATTGCAACGATCCGTAAAGTGAATTCATCTTCCGGCGGATCAACTCGGAGGTCACCGTGGGTTTGTTTATACCATTGTTCAGGGAGAAGAGGTTCGGCACAAGCAATTCGCCGGCCGAGGCGTTCATCTTCGTTCGCCTCTGTATCATCAGGTTACCACCGAAAGTAACGAAACCACCCAGGCGGTCGATCAGGTTATCTTTATTGGCGGTAGCCAGGAAACTGTAGTTATTTTCGTAAAATGTCTCGGAACCTTCGCTGTATAAACCGCTAGGGGTTGTATTACCTCCGGCATATACTTTTTCGTTCTTAGTCGTTGTATAATAGTCCGTACCGCCTCTCAATTCGACATTGAACCAATCGGTGGGAGCGTATTTCAATGCGATGTTACCCAGCAAACGGTTACGGGTATCGTTGTTCTGGCGGTATTTGGTCACCCAGTACGGGTTTTCCTGCGGGTTCTTCGAAGCGTCCCACCAGATCATGTTTCCATCTTCGTCCACACTATTCTTAAAGTCAGCCACATTCAGCGAACGGGGCAGGTTATAGATCGTGTTGAAAGCATTGGAAGGGTTGACTCCCTGGATTGGGCGGTTGTGGGCATTCAGATTGATATAGTTCACTTTGGCATCTACCTTCCACTTTTCGGCTTCGTCGAGGAAAGTGGTGGCACGCAAGGTGATATTCGTTTTGTTCAGCTTCGACTCCGGAGTAATACCTGCATCATCCGAACGGTTGATAGAAGAAAAGACCGACGTCCCTTTTATATTCTGCTGGAAACTGATACCTTCATTAAAAGAAGTACCGGTATTAAAGAAAGCATCGATATTATCGTACGTCCTCAAAGGAACCTGGCGTCCCATCCAGTCGGTAACCGTCTGTCCTTCCGCCTTCGGTCCCCAGCTCAATCGCGACTGGTTATCGTAAGCGCCGACCGATCCTTGTCCGAAGCTGTTCTGCATATCCGGTTTCAGGAAAATCGACTCGGTAGTGATACCAGCATTGACTGTTATACCCAGCCCTTCATTCTTCTTTCCCGACTTGGTCGTAATAAGTATCACCCCGTTACCGGCCCGGGAACCGTACAAGGCCGCAGCCGAAGCACCTTTCAGCACAGTCATCGACTCGATATCTTCGGGATTGATATCGGAAAGACCGTTACCCATATCGGCACCGGAGTTACCCCATACATCATCGACCCCGCCTGTGAAGTTATCCATCGGTGTACCGTCGACAACGATTAGCGGCTGGTTACTACCGGTCAGTGAGTTATTACCACGGAGCACAATCTTTGAAGACCCTCCCACTCCATTGCTGGAACGTACGATCTGCAAGCCGGAGACTTTACCCGACAAAGAGTTGGCCAGGTTTGGTTCGCGTGAAGAAAGCAGTTCGTCACCTTTCAGTTCCTGCATGGCGTAACCCAGTGCTTTCTTGTCACGTTTCATTCCTAAAGCAGTAACAACGACTTCGTCCAGTTTCTGGGCATCTTCTTCGAGTTTAACATTGAGAGCGGTTTGTCCGGTGTAAGGAATATCTTGTGTGGCAAAGCCAATGAAAGAAATTTGGATAATGTCTCCCTTCTTTACACCTTCCAGCGTGAAATGGCCGTCCATATCGGTCATCGTCCCGTTTGTGGTACCTTTAATTACAACAGAAGCCCCTGCGACGGGTCCGAACTCGTCTTCCACTGTTCCCGTAATCTTCGTATCCTGTTGGGAAATGTCAATAGCAGGATTCCCGGTATTCGGATTGGCAACGGCGTTTCCGGTAAAGCCCAACGCGCCCGCCAGGAGAATCATGCTGACAGATTTGAATCTTTTCAACATACTGATGTTTTTTGTTTAATTTATTAGATCTATGCATTTGGCGTCAACCAATGTCATTTGGTAATATAAACAGAAAGAAACAAGAGTTGTTGCAAGATTAACATTGGGGAAGAAGGTTGATATCTCTTCCTCATTCTTTTACTAAATCAATAAATAGGAAACAATTCAGGGGATGTAGAACTATCCTTCTCTACATCCCCTGAATCATGAAATAATATTTTTTTAGATATACTTACATATTAATGTAGAGTTACTCCCATCATAGTTCAACAAAACATTTGTCTTTGCTCCGTTTTTCATTAATACGACTCCCTGGGTGAAATCATCCAGCAGATAAATAGACTTCTTTTGTGCATAACCGGCCTCAGTGATAAGCGAGATCAATAAAATGATGAATGTGATCTGATATTTCATATTTATTTGTATGATTTAAAGACAAAGAGGGAAGAATATTGATAATCCTTCCCTCTTCTTTATTATTTATCTATTTACAAAGATATACCTTTAAAAGTTAGGACCTTCACCAAAGTTAGGTGCTCCCTTATCATACCATACACGTTCACGGTTCAATGTAGCCGGATCTTGTGTTCCAGTCGTAAATCCTTGTGCTTCATAAGCTGTCTTCTTTATATTATACATCAAATCACTCTGAAGCGGAGTATTGATAGTCCAACGACGCGGGATCTGGAAGTTTGCATCGTCATCTGTAAAGTTTTCCCATGCCAATACTTTACTATCTTTCATAGGAACACCTGAACGACGAACCTGTACGAACTGTTCATTCGGGAACAACAGGAAGTGAACATACTGCTGGATATATACTTTTTCCAACTGTTCCTTTGTAGAACCGGTCAGTTTGTATTTCTCGTTTGCAAGCAAAGCATCGATTTCACCATCTTCCAGTTTGATAGTCTTTTCAAACTCCTTGTCATATACACTAGAATAATACGGAATCTGATTCAAAGAAGCCAGTTTGTCATATTCCTGAACAGACAGACGGATACCTTCCTGATAATAGCTTTCAGCCGAACCAGGCAAGTTAGCACCCAGCAATTTCAGTTCGGCCAGATACAAAGCTACTTCTGCAGAAGAGTAATGTAAACCATACCATGCACGGTCCTGATCGTCGATCGTAGCAGAAACACCCGGAGCATCAGGGAAAGTATAGTCTTTCTGACCCTGCAACATTTCACGGTTCATACGAGCCAACGGATAATACTGCTTTTCACCACCGTCTTCTGTAGGCAGTTTAAATTTGTCGTAATTGAAATAAGCGTTGTTTATTTCAGCATTTTCTCTGGCAGAAGTCTGCACCGGACTACCGAAGTAACGAACCCAAGGTTCACCCGGAGTTTTCCAACCTTCAAATTTACCGTCTTTGATCTCAGCCACTTCTTTAATATAAGGAGGCAGTTCTTTCTTATTATCCAGGAAAGCCTGTACCACTTTAGAGTTAAAGTCATTCTTCTGGAAAATAAAACGAACACGCGGGTCTTTATTGTCAACCAGGAAGTTGATCAGTTGTTTAGAACCGATACCTTTACTCTGCCCATCCAGTACATCATCTCCGAAGTGATATTCCTGAGAACCTTTGCAATAGATGAAATCATCATCCAAACCTGACATGATGCCAGCCTTATTATTCACAGCTTCTTCAGCAATAGCCAGTGCCTTTGCCTTATCAACATGCAACATACGAACGGCTATCTTCAATTTCAGGGAGTTGGCGAATTTAGCCCATAACTTGGTGTCACCTTTGTAAACGAAATCCTGTGCATCCAACTTCACCTGGTTAGGTTTGTCTGCCAATAGCACGTCGATCGCTTCATTCAGTTGATCCAACCAAATAGGGAACAATTCTTCCTGACTTTGGAAAGCCGGGGTCAGGATCTCTTCATGCAATCCTCTGCCCGCTTCCGTATAGGCGATTGAGCCATACATATCCGTACCGAAGATACCCAGATATACCAATAACGGATTTGCCAGGACATTGATATTTTCATAAGTAGCCCGTTCGTTCTCATCCATTAACGATAGCACATGCTTGATTTCTTCAGCATATAACTTCACATTAATAACCTGGCTCTGCGATCCTTCAAAAGCACCCATCAGGTTCAAAGAAGAAGTATTACCGCCATCAGGCACATTAGCTTGCGTCCAACGTAATGTATAAGCCAGATTATTATAAAACCATTGCTGGTATTTCGACGGTTCGAATTCACTTAACATCTGTGTAAACAAATAGCGCACATCTGCTTTCGTGATAGCAGACTGGTTGGTATTTGTTTTAGCGAAATCGTCCTGGCACCCCGGAGCTACCATCAGAGAAGTTCCTAACAGGGTTGCTGCTAAAAAAGATTTATATCTCATAATTTGCTTCATTTATTAATTAGAAATCCAAATTGATAGTGAACATATAGCTGGATGTGATTGGGCTGTTTGAACGTTCACGGAACTCAGCCGATTTGTTACTACGCACACTTTCCGGATTAATATTGTTTGGTAATGAGTTATACAGATAACCCAGATTTCTTGCACTGAATGACAGGTTCAGTCCCTTTGCACCTATTTTAGAGGCGATGGTCTTCGGTACGCGGTATCCCAATGTGATTTCGCGTAATGCGATATAACTCAGGTCATGTACCCAGTAATCGTTTATAGTACCAGTGCCCCACTGGTTGCTCCAATAGTGATAATCAGAAGCATGTACCGGTTCCAAATATCCCTTATTCACAGCATCAGCAAAACTCATGCCGCCCAAGTCGCGTTTAACACCATCTACACAAGTAGCCATTGTACCAGCTTCGAATACACCTTCAGGAATCACACCGTCATGGAATGTCATACCCTTAGAATCTCCGTAGTTTGAAGTCCAGGTAATACCACCATGTTCTTCATCACGGAAGTCCAAAGAAGATTGGGTAAATCCATAAGCCTGTCCGTATTTATTAGAATAAGAAGCTACCTTTCCACCGATACGGGCATCCAGGGCAACACGCAAACTCAGGTCTTTCCAGGTTACGCCTGTAGCAATAGAACCCATAAACTTCGGAACCAGGCTACCTACTTCTTCAGCAGTGCCGCTACGTTGAGCAAATGCAGAACGATAAGAATCACGCCATGTCAATACGGTTTCACCATTTTCATTCTTTTTAGGCATTGCATCAGACATCAACATACCATAAGAACCACCAACAATCGCAACAGAACCTACACGATAGTTACCGTAAGCCACATCACCTTCCAAGGCAATATAGTTTGCTACGTTCGGGTGAAGTTCAACGATCTTGTTCGAGTTCTTTGTAAATGTGAAGTCCAATGTCCATTCCCAGTCTTTGTTTTTGAAAGGAATCGTATTCAAGGCAATTTCAACACCGGAGTTCTGGATATTACCAGCATTGATCAACTGTTTGCTGATACCTGATTCAGACGGGATAGCAATTGTCATGATCTGATCAGTCGTATTTTCCTTGTAGTAAGTTGCATCCAAGGCGATACGGCTGTCGAATATACGCCAGTCCAAACCGATTTCCCATGAATTTTTACGTTCAGGTTTCAGGTTCGGGCTGAACAGTTTCTTATTATCATCATTCCAATAGTTCGTAAAGATATTGGAACCATCCGGCTGCAATAAAGAACCTAATGTATAATAAGAATAAATAGAATACGGACTGGCATCGTTACCTACCTGTGCCCATGAACCACGGATCTTAGCTAGGTTGATCCATTCAGGCATTTGATCACGGAATGTTTCATTGATCAACCATGATCCGCCGATAGACGGATAGAAATAGGAGTAGTTACCCGTTCCGTTGGTATAGATCAAACCGGAAGACCAGTCATTACGTCCTGTAATATCCAGGAACAACTGGTTTTTCCAACTCAGGTTCACAGCAGCTACCGCTGAAAGAATACGTTTTGTATTTTTAATTTCTGCCGTCGTTTTAGAGGTATTCAAAGAGTTACCGACAAAATACTGACCGGGAACAGCCAGACCACCATCTGTTTTAGATGTCTGAGTAGCTGCACTTGTCGTATAGTATTCACCACGAAGGAAACCACCGATATGGAAATCCTTTACATCTTTGTTAAAGGTGAAAGTTCCGCCGAAAGTAGTCTGCTTATTATATTCCTGACCCATTTCGTAAAAACCGCCTTTGTTATTGTAGCCTTCGCCTAATTGTTTATCTTCCCAGCTGGTATAATAATAGTTCATATTACCTTCAGCACGGAAAGACAACCAGTCTAACATCTTAACATTGATCTCAACAGTCGGACGAACAACGGTTTCCTTACGGGTTTTATCGTTATTGTCTATCTTAAACCACAAACTCTTACCCGGCACACTACCATACTTATCGCCATAGTCATTGCTAGCCAGACCAGTATGATGGTCACCCAGATATTTATCGCGGAAATAATTAGTATCGTACATGGTTGAATAAGTTCCGGTTGCGAAACTTTCACCAATATTGATCTGTGCGTTCTTCGGTGTAGAGTTTGCAAAGCTGATAGAAGCATTTACATCTACACGGTTACTGATCTTATGAGAACCTTTCAGCAACAAAGAGTAACGTTCAAAATCATTGTTTTCAACAATACCTTTAGCCTTCTTGTAAGAGATAGAAGAAAAATAATTAGTTGTTTCGTTTCCACCACGAACAGACACATTGGTATTTGAGTTCAACCCGGTCTGGTAAGCATCCGACATATTGCTCTCAATCGGTGAATACGAAGTCATTGTGCCATCGTAGTTCTCAATCTGACGACCGTCATAACGCGGTCCCCACAACATGGTTGAAGCACCGATAACGGTTCCCTCTCCTCTTGAGTTCAAACGGAATTGATTCTGATCCCATTTCTTATAGCTACCGTCCGCATTCACTTCTCCGTAGCTGATATCTCCACCGATCGTTCCGGGGCCATAAAGCATTTGACGCTCCATACCTCCGTGTGCACGATCCAGACCGAATGTCTGAGAAACAGAAACACCGAAACCGGTAGCACCTTTACCACTCTTAGTCGTGATCACAACTGCACCGTTCAAACCACGTGAACCGTACAAAGCAGTAGCGGCAGCACCTTTCAATACAGATACAGTTTCAAAGTCATCCGGGTTCAGGTTCTTCAGCATATTACCGTAGTCATTAGCATTCGAATCCCAGTCGGAAGAACCGGTACCAGACAAATCATTCGACAGAATAACGCCATCCACAACATAAATAGGCTGGTTGTTGCCGTTCAAAGTGGAAGCTCCACGAATTTGAATTTTAGTAGCACCAAACATACCGCCATCAGAAGATGCAATTTCAACACCAGCCACTTTTCCTTGCAAAGAAGCTACCGGGTTAATAGCATTTGTTTTCAATTCATCACCTTTCAATTCAGTTACAGCGTAACCCAAGGCTTTTTCTGAGCGTTTCATACCCAGGGCAGTTACAACCACTTCATCCAGTTTCTGGGTATCTTCTGCTAATTTAACAGAGATAGTTCCTTGCCCAGTGTACTTGATTTCCTGAGTTGCGTACCCAATAAAAGATATCTGGATGATATCTCCACTTTTCACACCTTCCAAAGTAAAATTACCGTCCATGTCGGTAATGTTACCATTTGTTGTTCCTTTCACTACTACAGATGCTCCGGCAACGGGACCGAATTCATCCTCAACTGTTCCCGTAACTTTTCCGTCTTGCTGGGAAATACTAGTTCTCGGCCCTGCTGTAACCGTATCCGCAGACGCATATCCGGGGATACCTAGTGTACCGGCTAACAGCAATAAGCCTACAGGCTTAAAGTTTTTCAACATAATTGATGGTTTTATTTGAACATTAATAGACAATGTTTTGGCGAAACAAAAGTCTGTTCTTTATTTTGAATATAACTTTACAAAGCGATTTAGAGCCTGGCGTATATTTAGTTGGCGTTATTACCTTAGTTCTAAAAGAACTACAGTAACTCTAAAACACAACATTATGATTTACAAATAGTTACACCTGTATGTATACAATGATTAATACCTTGTTTCAGGATGAAAGATGTATTATTTTAAGCTTTTGTATG
>NZ_JAMOKT010000074.1:0-31553 GCF_023656795.1 Parabacteroides caeci | reverse complement strand
TCACCTTAATTGACCTCAAAGGTATGATTTCAAATCGTCGCGCCTAAAAAGTAGTATCTAATAGACTATATTTCAATTATTTCAAAGAACTATTTATCCACTTTTACGGGACAGTAATGATTTAGAATAAAAAATAGGACAAGTATGAGTATATATTGCACTGATAGAATCCTGTTAGACATTACATTATGAATGATTAAGTAAATATTTTATCCCTAGTGTGTTTGTATTTTTTGATATTCAGTAAGAATTACGCCTCTAAATTAGGCTGAATTTTTATATTGGACAAAGATTTGGAAATGAAATAACCGTTGATTAATAAGATTTTTTGGCTTATGGTAAGAATAAAGTCCGTACACTCGTTGAATAATTATTCTATTATTTGTACTTTTGCCAGTCAAATTGCCGCAAGCGGGGAATCTCGCAGACGCATAGAAACTTGATTGAATAAATTTTAGAACAATGAATATATCTTACAACTGGCTGAAAGAGTATCTTGATTTCGACTTGCAGCCCGAAGAAGTATCAGCAGCACTAACCTCTATCGGTTTGGAAACCGGGGGAGTAGAAGAAGTTCAAACGATCAAAGGTGGACTGGAAGGACTGGTTATCGGCGAAGTTTTGACTTGTGTGGAACACCCGAATTCTGACCACTTGCATATCACGACGGTGAATGTCGGTGGGGAAGAACCTTTGCAAATCGTTTGCGGTGCGCCCAATGTCGCAGCAGGCCAGAAAGTGGTTGTCGCTGTGAACGGTACGAAACTCTATGACGGTGACGAGGTCTTTACCATTAAAAGATCAAAAATCCGTGGCGTTGAGTCGAACGGTATGATCTGTGCGGAAGATGAGATCGGTATCGGAACAGACCATGCCGGCATTATCGTGCTTCCGGCTGATGCGGTTGTAGGAACTCCTGCCAAGGAATATTATAATGTAAAGAGCGACTATGTGCTGGAAGTGGATATCACTCCGAACCGTGTGGACGGAACTTCCCATTTCGGGGTTGCCCGCGACCTGGCTGCTTACCTGAAACAGAACGGTAAGCCGACAGAACTGAAACGTCCGTCTGTCGACGCTTTCAAGATCGACGATGAAACTCCGGCTATCGAAGTGATCGTTGAAAATACGGAGGCATGTCCCCGTTACTCCGGTGTTACTATCAAGGGCGTAACAGTGAAAGAAAGTCCGGAATGGTTGAAAAACCGTCTGAATATAATCGGTTTGCGTCCTATCAATAACGTAGTGGACGTAACCAACTATGTATTGCATGAAATGGGACAGCCTCTGCATTCATTCGATGCAGGCAAGGTGACAGGCGATAAAGTGATCGTGAAGACAATGCCGGAAGGTACCAAGTTCGTCACCCTGGATGGTGTTGAACGTACGTTGACCGATCGTGACCTGATGATCTGCAATACGGAAGAAGCCATGTGTATCGGTGGTGTGTTCGGCGGCCTGGATTCAGGTGTGACGGAGCAGACTACGGATGTATTCCTTGAATCGGCTTGTTTCCATCCGACATGGATTCGTAAGACAGCTCGTCGCTTCGGTTTGAACACCGATGCTTCTTTCCGCTTCGAACGCGGTCTGGATGCTAACAATACAATCTATGTATTGAAACGTGCCGCTCTGTTGATCCAGGAAGTTGCCGGTGGTAAGATTACCGGATCTATCCAGGATATTTATCCGAATCCGGTACAGCCTTATACGGTAGAACTGACTTACAACAAGATCAACAGTCTGATCGGTAAGGACATTCCGGTAGAGACAGTTAAGAGTATTCTGGCCAGCCTGGAGATGGAAATCGTTTCGGAAACAACCGAAGGCTTGACCATCCATGTGCCGGTTTACCGTATCGACGTACAGCGTGATGTCGATGTAATTGAAGATATCCTCCGTATCTACGGATATAATAATATAGAGTTCAGCGACAGTGTAAAATCGAACCTGAGCTACAAGACAGCTACCGACCGTGGCTACGATCTGCAGAACCTGATCTCTGAACAGCTTTGCGGTTCAGGTTTCAATGAGATCATGAACAATTCGCTGACACGTTCTGCTTATTACGATGAACTGACTACTTATCCGGCTTCTCATTGCGTTATGCTGATGAACCCGTTGAGTGCAGACCTGAACGGTATGCGTCAGACATTGTTGTTCGGCGGTCTGGAAAGCATCGAACATAATGCGAAACGTAAGAACGGCAATATCCGTTTCTTCGAATTCGGCAACTGCTACGATTATAATGTAGAGAAGAAGCGTGAAGACGCTACACTGGCCGAATTCTCGGAAGACTATCGCCTGGGATTATGGGTTTGCGGCGACCGTGTGGAAAACAGTTGGGCGCATGCAGATGAAAAGGCTACCGTGTATGAACTGAAAGCCTATGTGGAAAATATCCTTATCCGTCTGGGCGTGAATCTGAAGAAGGTTGTCTTCGGAAACCTGAGCAATGATATTTATTCAACAGGCGTAAGTATTACAACAACTTCGGGCCGCGAACTGGGTACGTTCGGTATCGTAAACCGTAAGATCTGCAAGGCTATGGATATTGATTTCGAGGTATATTATGCTGAGTTGTCCTGGACATTGCTGATGAAGGAGACAAAGAAGAATAAGGTGACATTCTCCGAGATCTCTAAATTCCCGGCAGTAAAACGTGACCTGGCCTTGTTGCTGGACAAGTCCGTTCAGTTTGCTGAGATCGAAAAGATCGCCGAAGAAAGCGAACGTAAACTGTTGAAGGAGGTTTCCCTGTTCGACGTTTACGAAGGCAAGAACCTGCCGGCCGGAAAGAAATCGTATGCCGTAAGTTTCTACCTGCAAGATGAAACGAAGACATTGAACGACAAACAGATCGACGCGATCATGCAGAAGATCCGCAAGAATCTGGAAAGCAAACTGGGTGCATCATTGAGATAAGACAAAAGTTTATAATAATATAATACAGATATAATATGGGAAGAGCGTTTGAGTTCCGTAAAGCAAGAAAATTTAAACGTTGGGGTAACATGGCCCGCGTATTCACAAAACTGGGTAAGGAAATCACTATTGCAGCGAAAGCAGGTGGTCCTGATCCGGAGAATAACCCCCATTTGCGTGCTTTGATGCAGAATGCAAAGAAGGAGAATATGCCGAAAGAAAATGTGGAACGTGCCATTAAGCGTGCTGTAGAAAAAGATTTCTCCGGTTATAAGGAGATGACTTATGAAGGTTACGGCCCGTTCGGTATTGCTATCTTCGTGGAAACAGCGACCGATAATACAACCCGTACGGTTGCCAATGTGCGCAGTTATTTCAATAAGCACGGTGGTTCACTGGGTACAAGCGGTAGCCTTGAATTCCTGTTCGATCATAAATGTGTATTCCATATCAACAAGAAAGATGGTATTTCGTTGGAAGACCTGGAACTGGAACTGATTGATTATGGAGTGGATGAAGTAGACGAAGACGAAGACGAAGTCGTTATCTACGGCGAATTTGCTCAGAACTCCGCTATCCAGAAATATTTGGAAGAGAACGGTTACGAAATCACAAGCAGCGAGTTTGTTCGTATCCCGAACGATCTGAAAGAAGTGACAGCCGAACAGCGTGAAACATTGGATAAGCTGATTGAAAAGCTGGAAGAAGATGACGACGTACAGAATGTATTCCATAATATGAAGGAAGACGAAAGCGGAGAAGAATAACATTCGCTTTGACCTTATAAAAAAGAAGTGGTATCGAATAAGTATCGGTATCACTTCTTTTTTTATGTAAATTATATTTATTTTATTATTTTTGCAGCGACTAGTATTAATAATAACTCTATTGGATATGAAAAGGGTAATTTTCATGTGTGCACTCATAGCTATGAGTGTAATTTCTTCTTATGTCTCCGCTCAGAAAGAGCTGGGGATTTTCAATTCTCTTTCAGTTGGTGTAAGTGCCGGAACAACAGGTATTGGCGTTGATGTAGCGACTCCGGTCACTCCCCATTTTGCCATCCGTGGAGGTGTTTCGTTTATGCCGGGTATTAAAATCAGCACAGATGTGGATGTGGAACTGAATGATCCTGATTTGGGAAGCTATCCGAGTATGCTTGACCTTAAAGGTAGTATGAGCCGTGCTTCCGGAGAATTATTGGTGAACTACTATCCGTTCCTGAGTTCTTCTTTTTTTGTGACGGCCGGTGCTTATTTCGGAGGTTCCAAGTTAGTGAAGATCACTGGCCACAGTGATGAGTTGAAGGAATATGTGAACGAAGGTGGAAAGGCTGGTATTGTTATCGGTGATCAGACAATCCCGGTAGACAAGGATGGTAATATCGCCGGCGGTCTTAAAGCAGCCGGATTCCGTCCTTATCTGGGAGTAGGTTTCGGACGTGCAGTTCCTAAAAAGCGTATCGGCGTACAGTTTGAATTAGGTGTTCAGTTCCACGGAACTCCCAAAGTGTATACTGATGCCGGAATCCTGGGCAGTACTTCAACCGACGGAGACGACAGTTTCACAAAAATCGTAGATAAACTGACAGTTTATCCGGTTATGAAACTCCGCTTTTGCGGCAGATTGTTCTGATAACTTTTTATTTACAGGTATGTCTGATATCAGTTAAGCCTCGGCACAAACTGATTTAGATATACCTGTATTCTGTTTTGATCTCGAAATATGCATTATTGTAAGGTTCACCGTAATGCAAACGAAGGTCGGCAATCATCATGTCGAATGCTATTGCATACATACAGTATCTGGTTTTGATGGTATGAAATATTTCTGTTCACCGAAAAAGATACGGCCTAATTTATCCTTGATGGCAATAACTATTCCCTTAAAAGGATTGTGTTCCACATCAATCACCGTTCCTTCTACCCACTCATTTAACCCGGTGAGCCGGGGATCTGCTTTTGCTACATCTCCTTTTTTCATCTTTTTAATCGTTTTAATAATATAAGCAAAGATAATTATTATTCCTGTTTCCTGTATATCAAAGAATGTTTTTTAATGTAATGTTGGTTTATGCAAAAACAATCTAGGTTCGCGTCAAGCCTTCATCCTGACAATGAACAGCACCGGATTATCTTCTTTCGTACGATCCGGGAATGCTTTCTTTACTTCTTCTCCTGAACGGCAATAACAGAAAGAATTGTTATAAATATCCAGTGATTTCAGGTCGGGAACCCTTCCCGTATGGTAGAAATTATCTTCGAAGCCTCCTGTTACATTATAGGCGTAGTCTTCCCGGCGATCGTAACAGAACGTGTAATTCTTATCCGTATCAGTCGCATCCGAGTAAGTGGAAACCAGATAACGTCCGGCTATGCAGAGGGGGAGGATTGAGGAATATTCCTCATGTATATTCAGTTTGTTCCGTCTGATTAGGTAAAGCGTATCCGCCAGCAACTCGTCCGGCTGGGTGGAAGGAGAATAGGCGTAGACATTCCCGTTGGCAACGGACAGTTCGGTAGAGAAGCAGGCACCCAGATAGAACCGTCCCAAGTCGGCAGCCGTCAGTTTGCGGGTATCCTGGAGGTTGAATGTCGTATCGAATTTATAGAGCCATTGGTTGACACATTGTTTGCCGGTCCCCTCTTCGGAAGGCGATAACGATTGTGCCGTCATCCATATATGGCGATTGTGGTACATCAGGCGGGTAGGGGTTTTCAACGGATTGATTCCGGCAAGGCTTTTCCTATCCAGCAACGTCCCGTCGTAATCATAATAATAAACGTTTTCCCGGTCGTCCATGACGACCAGTTGCTTTTCGAGCGGATCGATGACGTAATCGGTAACCTGGAAATGCTTATTGCTGGTGATCCGGCTAAGGAATTTGCCGGAGCAGTCGAAATGAAAAAGCTGGCCGTTGCTTACCAGGAACAATTCATTCCTGTCGCGCTTGATCTGTGTGGCATGTTTCAGCCGGCAGTCGGATGTTGTTTCCAGCGGAATGGCGATCACTTCGTCGGCAACGTCTGAGAGGGAGCCTTCGGTGGTGCTTTTCACCGGCATATCTTCGCTTATAATCTTGTAACCTTCGTTTATGTAGATTATTCCAACGAGCAAAAGTAATAGCAAACAGGTCTTTTTCATTTCATCATTCATTTAAAAAGGAACATAAATATAACGCTTTTATCTCCGGATTATTGAACGAAGCGGCAATTTCTTTTCATTTAGCTTTGCAGGAAAACCCAGTTGTCCCCGTTTGACAGACTCTCGTCGTAGGTAAATCCTTCCCAGGAGAAATTTTTGAGAGCTTCCGGATCAGTGATCCTGTTTTTCAGTATATATCGTGTCATCTGCCCGCGGGCCATCTTCATGTAGATCACGATAGTCTGCGCTTTTCCGTCTTTCCATACCTTGAACTCCGGTGTGATGATGCGGACGGTGCTCCCGACTTTCTTCCAGTCGTACGCCCCCTGTATTTCCTGGCTGGCAAGGTTTATCAGGATGTTATCGCTCTTTTTTACTTCGTCGATCAGCAGTTCTGTCTGACGCGGACGCCAATAATTATACATATTTCCTTCTCCCAGCTCCGGCAGCTTCACCTCATATTCCATCCGGTAAGGCTTGATCAGGTCGAGCGGACGCAGCAGTCCGTAGCAGATGGAGGCGATCCTCAGATGGTCGTTTGCATACAGGAAATCATCTTCCGTGAAATCTTTGGGGTTGATATTCTTGAAAACAACTCCGGTATAAGCCAGTAATGCCTGTAAGGAGTGTACCTCTGCGGTATGGAATTCCTGAAACCGGTTGTAATTCTCCAATGCCAGTTTGGGATTCAGTTTCAGAATCTTTTTCAGGTCGTCGGTAGAGAACTGTGCCATATTCAGGGCTATTTCATTCGCTTCCTGTGCGAAACGCGGCATCGTCCCGGCAGGAGCTTTTATTTTGGATGTACCGGTCATTGTTTTGGCCGAGGTCAATATAATCAGCATACTAATTTATTTATCTGTTTCAACAGGTAAAAGTAACAATAACAAATACAACTTGGTGCTGTTGTTAAATCTTTATGCGTTTAATTTATTTTATTTATTTAGAAATCCGTTAAATCAAGTTATATTATATATTTGCCTGCATAAAATGAATGTTGGTATGAGGATACATGTTTTGTTCGCTTGCTTGTTTTTCCTTTTGAATATTTCATGTGCGGAAAAAGAGGAAGGCGATGATTGGGTTGGGGTCTCTCAGGAACTGTTATTTCAGGCTTTGCAAAATGATTTGTCCATTCGGGAAATTAAGCAAACGTCCGGTTTCTTCGAGATTGTGTTCAGCGATAATAGTGTCATCTCTTTTCCCGCCGGAAAGAAAGTCTTTTATACAACTATCGGAAACAATAATAATTGGTTGATCAATGGAGTCAATACCGATATAAAGGCCCTATCGAACATACCAAATTCCGAATCAAACCTTCAGTCTATAGATGTCGATGGCAGAGGAAATTGGTCGATAAACGAAAAAAGTACGACTATACAGGCCGGCATGCCTTTGGATATGCCTGACATCCCTGTCCTTAAAAATATAATAGAGTCAAGGCATTTCTTCTATTTTTATTATACCGACAGAACGATCCTCCGGTTTATGAGGCAGAAAAGTAATAATCATTTGTCTGATAAGAAGCAACATCTTCCTGTCAATCCTGCTGCGTTGAAAATATTATGCATTGGTAATAGTTTTACGGAAGATGCGACAAGTGGGTTGCCAAGGATTATTAAATCAGTCGGTTTGAGTCATATTTGTATCGGTCACCTCATTGCGGGAGGAGCTTCTCTAAGAAAGTTTTATGAAGGTTATATGGAGAATTCTCCCATCGGTATATATCAAGTTACAAATGATCAAATGGAGTGGACGACTATATCGGATAATTTTACATTGAAGCAAGCATTACAGTATGCTGACTGGAATATCATAACCTTTCAACAAGTTTCTTATGATGCGGGAAGGTATCAGACTTATCAGCCTGTTCTTTCCAGTTTGATTGATATTGCAAAAAACGAATGTCGTAAATCCAAACCTGTTATTGCCTGGCAAATGCCCTGGGCATATGGAACCGGATGTCAGGAAGAATATTTTGGCAAGTACGGATATAATCAACAGAAGATGTACAAAGCCATCATCAATGCGACGAAAGTAATGATGAACCAATCTGAGGTGGATATACTGGTGCCGGTCGGTACCGCAATCCAGAACTTAAGAAATACGAGCTTGAACAATTCTCCGTTGGATATAACGAGAGATTATCGTCATCTTGATTGTGGTATAGGTCGATATACTGCCTCTTGCACGCTGTTTCAGGCATTAATAACCTCTATTTACAAAGTCGAACTTTCTGATACTCCTTTCCTTGATGTGTATGGAGATAACTCTGTTACGGAAAAGAATTTTAGAATATGCCAACAGGCAGCTATAAATGCCTGTAATACACCTTTTACCGTAACGGCACCAATCGATTAATTGCGGCCAATATCAGAGAAGTTACTATTTATGCTACAGTACATTAAAAACGAACAACATTATACCTTCTTTATCGAAGCTATCCGGCAAGCCAGGCGGACGATCTGGATCGGGACGGCCGATATTAAGGACCTTTATATCAAGGAAGGAAAGAATGCCGTCCCTCTGTTGAAACTACTGGAACAAAAGGTGAAGGAAGGTGTGGAGGTCCGTCTGGTCCATGCCAAAGAACCGGGACAGAACTTTCGGGACGACTTCGATAAATATCCCTTGCTTTGGAGCCGGATGGAACGTGTATTGTGTCCGCGTGTCCATTTCAAGCTGTTGATATTCGACTTGAAGCAGGCCTATATTGGGTCGGCAAACTTAACGGGAGCCGCTTTGGGTATGAAAGGAAAAGATAACCGCAACTTTGAAGCGGGAATATTTACTTCGGTGGAAGAACTGGTGAAAGAGGCTGTCGACCAATTTGACTGTTTGTGGATGGGGATTCCCTGTAAGACCTGTAAACGGAAGAAGTTTTGTTCGGACAGGATTGTTAGTGAATAATAAATTGAAACTTTGTAAAAGATAGAATTATGACAGGTGCAATAGCTGGAGACATCATTGGCTCCGTTTATGAGTTTGATAATATAAAGACAACGGACTTCCCGCTGTTTACGGACGAAAGCGATTATACCGACGATACAATCATGACAGTAGCCGTTGCGGACTGGTTGTTGAATGGGGGAGACCTGGTGAAGGTTATGCAGCGGTATTCAGCTGAATATCCTTGTCCGATGGGCGGTTATGGTGGCCGTTTCAGTTACTGGCTTATGGAAGAGAATCCGTTACCTTATAATAGTTGGGGAAATGGTTCGGCGATGCGGGTAAGTGCTGTCGGATGGAAATTCGATTCATTGGAAAAGACATTGGAAGTGGCTAAGGAAACGGCTATTGTCTCTCATAATCACCCCGAAGGGATAAAAGGAGCACAAGCCACTGCTGCCGCTATTTTCCTGGCACGAAGCGGAAAGTGCAAACAGGAGATCAAGCAATATATAGAAACCGTCTTTTCTTACGACCTGGACCGTTCCTGTGATGACGTTCGTCCGGACTATTCTTTTGATGTTAGTTGCCAGGGAACCGTTCCCGAAGCGATCATTGCCTTTCTGGATAGTTCGGATTTTGAGCATGCCATTCGTCTGGCTGTTTCGCTGGGTGGCGATAGCGATACGCTGGCTTGCATAACAGGCGGGATTGCAGAGGCTTATTATGGAATGCCGGAAGATATAAAGCGGGAAATCAAAAAACGAATACCGGAAAAGTTTAATGAAATAATAGGTCAATTGATTGTTGTGAAAGAAATTTCTTGTTAACTTTGTACGACTAAAATATTAAATATTATGGCACGACAAATTAAACCAACACCTGTCCTAAAGGGCGAAGATGCTGTCAATTTTATTTATAAAATAGAACAGCGCAAAAAGGCCAGTAAAGAAGAACTGGAACGAATGAACGAAGGATTTCAACGAATAAATAAAATGATGACATTTAAATTTTAGAAGTATGAGATCCAATTTCCGAATAATTAAGTTATCGGAAAATTATCAGCTAAGACCTTTTGACTGTGGAGATAATGATCTGAATAATTTTCTGGTAGAAGATGCGTTACCTTATAAACAACGCTTGCTTTCTGTTACTTATCTAATGGTTTCAGATGATGACATTGTTGCCTATTTTAGTTTGTCTAATGATAAAATATCTATCCCGGAGAGTGATAAAGCTACGTGGCGCAGAATAAAAAAACGTTTTCCTCATGCAAAGCATAGGAATGATTATCCAGCAGTGAAAATAGGTAGACTTGCTGTAAGTAAAAAGTATCAACATGAACATTTGGGTTCTGATATACTCTTCTTTATCAAGAAAATGTTTGTTACCGATAATAGAACGGGATGTGGTTTTATTACTGTTGATGCCTTGCGGATAGCCCTTCCTTTTTACTTAAAGAATGGTTTCGAGTACCTAAGAAAAGAAGATATACTGGAAGATGCCGATAAAACAGTCCTTTTATTTTATGATTTATATCCGTTAACTTTATAATAATATGCTACAAATGAAGGGCATCGCTTGTTGAGTCTTATAATATGGGGTATAACCTATAAAATAGAAACTTTACTCCATACCTCATTCTGTATATCCCCAATAGTAAATGTATCCTTCTCTTTGTCAAAAGACAAGGTGAATTTGTAATATGTATCACTTTTTATGTGGCGGGATATACTTGGGGTTGCATAACTATTTTCATCGGGCAAGTTAATATGAGGAATTAATTTGACAATGTAAGTCTTGTTGTTCATTGTTATATGTACTTGTGAATATTCCTCCCCCCAATAAGCAAATACAATCGCTTTATAATGTTGTGGGTTCTTTTTGTCCCTGAATGGTTTGATTGACATCTGGTTGTCCAGCATGACAGTAGCGGAGGCCGGAACATTCTTCAATTCAAATCCAATAAAGCATTGTAATGAACCAGAGTACCGGAAATGCTTATAGATGCTTTTCCTGAATATTGACAATATAGACAATCGGCTGCTAATAACTTTTCTTCGGTTGTTTGATCAAAAATCTTTATAGAGGCAGTATCGGAAGTTCCGTATATGAAATTGGAGTAAAAACTAGGTGAGGCAAAGAGTATAAACGGACCAGCTCCCGGAGCAAGCCAGTCTTCGCCATTGTTGTTTGTTCCTATAAATAAGCCTGGAATATAACAGGGTTCATCTTTGGGAAAAGATTTAATCATTTTCCCGTCTATAGTGTAATCATATATGTAAGAATAATTCATTGCCAATATCCAATTGCTCCGTTTGGATAGGTCTACGTCTGTAAAGCCGTCGAATGCTTCAATAAAAATATCCTCTTTTTCTTCTTCCTTGTCTTTTTCATTCAAGAGGTACTTGTTACATGACAAGCATATGAATGTACAGAATAATAATAAGACGGATATACTTTTTTTCATCATAATTGCATAATAGATAATGCGTTCAAACTGGAAATATCTGAGCGCAAAGGTATTAAAAAAATGACTCAAAGACAGAAAGCCTCTTGTAAATCTAAAAAAACAAACTATCTTTGCGGTACGAACAGAGTAAATAAAACAATATAATAACCTTTTTATGTTTAGTGCATCGGTATAAATCCGTATTTCGAGTTCACATCTCCGGTCTTTGAGATGTCATTATACTAACGATCAGCTTCGCGTATTTGCGAGAGGCGGATTAATCATTTTGTTGGTATTCTGTCGGAATATGGATAATCTCATTTTCTAAATAAACTATTTTATAAACAGATATTGGTCTATTAATTTAATGGACGGCCAATGTTATAGTAATGAGAACATGATTTACCCGAATAATTTTGAACAAAGAATAGGTATAGATACAATTCGCCAGTTTGTTACAGAAAAATGTTTAAGTACTCTGGGAGAAGAAAAGGTCGCAGCGATGGACTTTTCGACAGACTATGTCACCATTGCCAAATGGTTGGAACAGACAGGGGAGTTTTTACAAATCTTGCGTAATAAAGAAGATTTCCCGGTCGATTTCTTTTTGGATGTCCGCGATACCCTTCAACGGATAGGAGAGGATATAACGGCATGGCTTTCGGAAGAAGAAATAGCCGGGTTGATGAATTCTCTTCAGACTATCAGCAATATAGTAGCCTTTCTGCATAATGCCAGGACGGATACCGGAAGAATGAAGTATCCTTCATTGACATTTATGGCCGGTCAGATAACCGTTTTCCCCTTGTTGATTGATAAAGCCAATTCCATATTGGATAAATCCTGCCAGGTGAAAGATAATGCTTCGCGCCGGCTTGCGGATATACGCAGGGACAAGGCCGAAGCGGCTAAAGCCATTACCCGCAATATGCAGATAGCGATACGGGAGGCACAGGCGGCAGGACTTATCGGCAGGGATGCACAACCCAGTCTGCGTGAAGGCCATATGTTGATTCCGGTCAATGCAGCCAATAAACGAAAGATCAAAGGCGTGGTACATGCCGATTCAGGCAGTGGTAAAACAGTATTTATCGAACCGGAAGCAGTGGCAGCAGCCAGTAGCCGTCTTCGTGAATTGGAGAACGATGAGCGCCGTGAGGTTGCAAGGATATTGATCGAATTTACAAATCTGGTACGCCCGCATCTTGCTGATCTGATGCGTTCCTATCATTTTATGGGTGAAATGGACTTTATCCGTGCCAAGGCTTCATTTGCCCTGCGTATCAATGGGATCAAACCGGTCTTTGAAAATGAACAACAGGTGGAATGGATACAGGCTGTGCATCCGTTGCTGAATATACAGTTGCGTCAACAGAATAAGGAAGCGTTCCCTTTGGATATCAGGTTGAACAGGAAGGACAGGTTACTGATCGTTTCCGGAGCAAACGCCGGAGGTAAGTCTCTCTGTCTGAAAACGGTTGCCTTGCTGCAATATATGTTGCAGTGCGGACTTCTTATCCCTGTGGATGAAAGTTCGCGGACAGGTATTTTCGATCATATCTTTGTCGATATAGGAGACGGGCAGAGCATAGAAAATAGTCTTAGTACTTATACTTCGCATCTGACCAATATGAAGTTTTTTGTAGAAAACTGTGATAATAAAACGCTTATCCTGATAGATGAATTCGGTAGCGGTACAGAACCGCAAATCGGAGGTGCTATCGCTGAAACTATACTCGACCGGTTTAACCGGAAGCATAGCTTCGGGGTAATAACAACCCATTTCCAGAACCTGAAGCATTTTGCCTATGAGACCGACGGAGTTGTGAACGGAGCCATGCTTTACGATGCCGAAAGGATGCAGCCGTTATACAAGCTTTCCATCGGTAGTCCGGGAAGTTCGTTTGCTGTTGAAGTAGCTCGCAGGATCGGTCTTCCGGAAGATATTATTGTCGATTCGTCTGCTAAAATGGGTGAGGATTTTATCAATATGGATAACTTCCTGCAATCTATCGCACGGGATAAATTGTATTGGGAAGATAAGCGGAAAGAGATAACAGCCATTGAACGTAAAGCGATTGAAACTAGGGCGATAGAGGCTGCCGGGGCTCTTGAATCATCAAAAGGGAAAGCAGAAAATTTTGTCAGGAAGCAATTCCTCGAAAATGCCGTTATCGAAAAAGGAGATAGCGTGAAACTGGACGGACAACCGACAGTCGGCGTTATTCTGGAGTTACAGGGAAAACAGGCCACTGTTGCATTTGGCATGATGAGAAGCACTGTTGCCTTGAAACGGTTAACGCTGGTAAGTAAAAAGAGAAAATAAAAACTCCTTATTCTCGGGGTGTGATTTCTCAGATTCAGTTTTCGGAGCGAATATAACACTATCCGGCAAACCTTTTTTGCTTTCTTGTTGTTTTCTCTTCGAAAGTACGTAATGTGTCGTTACTTCCGACTGAACGACATGGTATCTTTCTCTGATTTTGTATAAATATGACAAAATGTCTTGTTTTTATTTTGGTATTTCTTTTGTAGATATATCAGTGGAATTTGAAAATAATAAAGATAACAAGAAAACAATATAGCATATGAATTTAAACAATTTTACAATCAAATCACAGGAAGCTGTTCAGCAGGCCGTTCAGTTGGTTCAGAAGAACAACCAACAAGTGATTGAGCCTGTTCATTTGCTTAAGGCTGTCATTATGACGGGCGAGAGCGTAACGAACTTCCTTTTCCAGAAACTGGGTGTGAATATCCAGAATCTGAACATGGTGCTGGATCGTCAGATAGAATCCTATCCGAAAGTATCCGGCGGTGAACCTTATCTGTCAAGCGAATCGAATGCCGTTTTGCAGAAAGCAATCGACTATTCCGGTAAGATGGGCGACCAGTATGTTTCCCTGGAACATATCATCCTCGCTTTATTCACCGTAAAGAGTACTGCTTCACAGATCTTGAAAGATGCAGGTGTGACGGAAAATGAACTGAAAAAAGCGATCGAAGAATTGCGTAAAGGTAATAAGGTAACCAGTCAGTCCGCAGAAGATACATACGACTCATTGAGCAAATACGCCATCAACCTGAACGAACGTGCCCGTAGCGGCAAGCTCGACCCGGTGATTGGCCGTGACGATGAAATCCGTCGTGTATTGCAGATTCTGAGCCGTCGTACAAAGAACAACCCGATCCTGATCGGTGAGCCGGGTGTCGGTAAGACCGCTATCGCCGAAGGTTTGGCACATCGTATTATACGTGGCGACGTTCCGGAGAATTTGAAATCGAAACAGATTTTTTCTTTGGATATGGGAGCTTTGATTGCCGGTGCCAAATATAAAGGTGAATTTGAGGAACGTTTGAAGTCGGTTGTTAATGAAGTAACCAAATCGGAAGGTGAGATTATCCTCTTTATTGATGAAATACATACATTGGTAGGGGCCGGAAAGGGCGACGGTGCTATGGATGCCGCCAATATCCTGAAGCCGGCATTGGCACGTGGCGAATTGCGTTCCATTGGTGCGACTACCCTGGATGAGTATCAAAAATATTTTGAAAAGGATAAAGCCCTAGAGCGTCGTTTTCAGGTGGTCATGGTCGAAGAGCCGGATGAACTGGATACTATTTCTATCCTGCGTGGTTTGAAGGAGAAATACGAAAACCACCATAAGGTTCGTATCAAAGACGACGCAATCATTTCGGCCGTCCAGCTTTCAAGCCGTTATATCACCGACCGTTTTTTGCCGGATAAGGCAATCGACTTGATGGATGAGGCTGCCGCCCGTCTGCGTTTGCAAGTAGATTCCGTACCGGAATCATTGGACGAAGTAACCCGTCGTATCAAACAGTTGGAAATCGAACGCGAAGCGATCAAACGTGAGAACGACAAAGGCAAGCTGGAGCAGTTGAACAAGGAAATCGCCAACCTCAAAGAAGAAGAGAGAAAACAGAAAGCTCAATGGGAAAGCGAAAAAGAATTGATCAACAAGATCCAGCAGAACAAGATAGACATCGAGAACCTGAAATTCGAAGCCGACAAAGCCGAACGTGAAGGCGACTACGGTAAAGTGGCCGAAATCCGTTACGGTAAAGTAAAAGCCAAAGAAGAGGAGATCAAGGAAGTACAGGCCAAATTGCATACGATGCAAGGTGCTGCGGCTATGATCAAGGAGGAAGTCGACAGCGAAGATATTGCCGATGTAGTATCCCGTTGGACAGGTATCCCTGTTAATAAAATGTTGCAGAGCGAAAGGGACAAACTGCTTCGTTTGGAAGACGAGCTGCATACCCGTGTGATCGGTCAGGAGGAGGCAATCAGTGCGATAGCCGATGCCGTACGTCGTAGCCGTGCCGGATTGCAGGACCCGAAACGTCCGATTGGTTCCTTTATCTTCCTCGGTACGACAGGTGTCGGTAAGACAGAGTTGGCCAAAGCGTTGGCGGAATATCTGTTTGACGATGAAAATATGATGACGCGTATCGATATGAGCGAATATCAGGAAAAATTCAGTGCGACTCGTTTGATCGGTGCGCCTCCGGGATATGTCGGTTACGATGAAGGCGGCCAGTTGACGGAAGCTATCCGTCGTAAGCCATACTCTGTTGTTCTCTTCGACGAGATTGAAAAGGCGCATCCGGATGTATTCAATATTCTTTTGCAGGTATTGGATGACGGGCGTCTGACGGACAACAAGGGCCGTGTCGTAAACTTCAAGAATACCATCATCATCATGACCAGCAATATGGGGTCATCGCTGATTCGTGAAAGTTTCGAGAAGATTACGCCCGACAACCGTGAAAAGGTGATTGATGAAACCCGTATCCAAGTGCTGGAGCTGTTGAAGAAGAATATTCGTCCGGAATTCCTGAACCGTATTGACGAGATCATCATGTTCACTCCGCTGAACGAGGAAGAGATTCGCAAGATTGTCACTTTACAGTTGAACAGTGTGAAAAAGATGCTGGCAAACAACGGTATCGCTTTGAACTTTACCGATGCCGCTCTCGACTTTATCTCGGATGCCGGTTATGATTCCCAGTTCGGTGCCCGTCCTGTGAAACGTGCCATCCAGAAATATGTCCTCAACGAACTGTCGAAGGAAATTCTGGGCATGAAGATCGACAAGAACCGTCCGATCACGATCGATCGCGAAGGGGAGGGGCTGGTCTTTAAGAATTGAAAATTAAAAATTGAAAATTGATTAAGACTCGGGTTTGTTGTAAATCCGGGTCTTTTTTTGTTTACATTTGCAACATTAATCTAAAAAGGAAAAGAATATGAAAAGGTTTTTAATGATGATGGTTGCTGTGATGGCCCTCTTTACATTAAGCGGTTGCGGGGAATCTAAAGATTCGTATGTAAAGGACTTCACGAAGTTCGTAGAAAAAGTACAGGCTGGTGCCGATAAGTATTCTAAGGCAGATTGGGAAGAAGTGGAAAAGAAATATATCGAATTTGCCGAAACAAAATATGATAAGTATAGTTCCGAACTTTCTACAGATGAAATGATAGGCATCACAAAGTTGAAAGCCACTTATCTGACAATCCAGACAAAGCATGGTATCATCGACAACATATTGAAGGAAGGAAACAATGCTTTGGACAATTTGATCAAATAGCATATAATTCTTTTTAAATCTCAATTAAAGCAATATCTTTGCATAAGTATGTAACCATTTAAACTGAAAAAGTTATGAGCGACAAAGACGATTTGATTTACGATGAAGACGAATCTGTAAAATTTATTCAGAACTATCTTCCCCAGGAATTGAAAGGAAAATTCAGCAATGACGATATCAATTATATTGTAGACCTGATCTACGATTTCTACGAATCACGCGGTTATCTGAACGACGATGCTGACGATGATGCCGACATTGAAATAGATGAGGATGAATTGATTGAATATGTAGTAAAGAATGCGCAGAAGGATGGCGTTGGCAAATTCGATCCCGAGGCAATAGGCTTTATTGTGCAGGGCGAGCTTGAATATTGCGATTCTATCAACATGTTCGATTGATAAACTGTTATATTCATATAAAGTTTATAAAAGAGCAAAAAGATGAAACATTTAAAACTATTATCTGTACTGCTATGCATGGCAGTAGTCTTTACAAGTTGTGGAACATGGAATAATACGGCAAAAGGAACCGCTATCGGAGTAGGTGGTGGTGCAGCAGCCGGAGCTGGTATCGGTGCATTGGCCGGTAATACAGCATTAGGAGCAGTTATCGGAGCTGCTGTCGGTGGTACGGCCGGTGCTTTGATCGGTAAGAAGATGGATAAACAGAAGAAGGAACTGGAAGCAACCCTTCCTCCCGAAACGACTGTTGAAACCATCAATAACGGTGAAGCCCTGAAAGTAACTTTCGATTCAGGTATTCTGTTTGCCACTAATTCAAGTACACTGAGTGATGCTTCACGTAGCGCATTGCGTAAACTGGCTGTTAGCCTAAACGAAAATCCGGATACCGACATCAAGATCGTTGGTTATACCGATAACACCGGTAAGGTAGACTACAACCAGACTTTGTCGGAAAAACGTGCTAAAAGCGTATACGACTATATGATGGTCGACCAGGGTGTAAGCGGTCGCCGCATGGAATATGAAGGCAAAGGCGTTCACGATCCTGTTGCCAGCAACGACACTCCGGAAGGACGTGCACTGAACCGCCGTGTGGAAATCCTGATCCTTGCCAACGAAAAGATGATACAGGATGCTCAACAGGGGACATTGAAATAAATATTTATTTTAAAAGATAATCGAAAGGCCTGGTATAGCGTAAGTTATTCCGGGCCTTTTCTCGTTTTAACTATCGTTTACGAGCGTTTTGAAGTCTTACAACAAGTTAATTAACACAGTCAAAATAACATCGAAGAGAACCTTTTTTAATTTCTTGTTGTTTCATGAATGACTTATATATAAGCACAAATAATAGTATAAACTGTTTTAAACGTTAAAATGAGATGAAAAAGATTATTCCTTTTTTCTTGTTGATCCTTTTACTGGCATCTTGTCAGAAAGATCCGGATATGTCAAAGCTGGATAATGATTTCGTGGTGTACACAAATCATGATAGTAAGACCGATTTCAAGTCTTTCACCACATTCTACATTCCTGATAGTGTACTGGTAATTGGCAACAGCGAGAAGCCTCAGTACTGGACAGCAACTGAAGCAGACGATATCACTTCCACAATTATCAGTAACATGGAAAGCCGTGGTTACACTCGCACAATGGACAAAGAAGAAGCAGACCTGGGTTTGCAGGTTTCTTTTGTTGAAAATGTAAATTATTTTACAAACTGGTATGACAACAATTATTGGTGGTGGGGTTACCCAGGTTATTGGGCACCTAATTACTGGAGACCGGGATGGGGACCGACATGGGGTTATGACTGGCACGACTGGTATTATCCGTACCCTGTTGTTTACAGCTACAGCGTAGGTTCACTGCTTGCTGAAATGGTCGACCTGAAATCTCCGACACCAAAGACTGCTGATGCAAAGTTACCGGTTATCTGGACTTCATATATGGCAGGTTTATTGTCCGGTTCAAATAAGATCGATACTCAGCTATCCATCCGTGCAATTGATCAGGCATTTGTTCAATCACCATATATCAGGAAATAATTAAACGCGAATCAGTAAAATTTGAGTCTTATGAAAAAGATAAATAAATCAATAAAATTAGTCGCTTTACTTATCGCCTGTTTAGCGATTCCTTCACTGGCTGGCGCCCAGGTAGTAAACAATATGTATTTCAATATCGACTGGGATATCAATTCTCCGTTCGGCAATAACTTTGCCGACAAGACAAGCGGTTGGGGTGCTCACGGTGAAGCTGGTTATTATGTGGTTCCTAATTTTGCAGTAGGTGCATTTATTTCTTATCACACGAACAATAAATATATTGACCGTCAGACACTCAACGTAAGCGAAACATCTGCTATCACTTCTGATCAGCAACATTCTTTATTCCAGTTGCCTTTTGGTGCTGCATTCCGTTATAGCTTTACCCGTGAAGGACAGTTTGAACCTTATGTTTCAGCTAAATTAGGTGCAGAATACAGTGAAATGTCGACTTATATGAATGTAATGAAAGTGTACGACCGTCAATGGGGATTCTATGTAGCTCCTGAAATCGGTATGAATATTTTCTTTACTCCTGAAAAGAAATTCGGTTTGCACGTAGCTGCTTACTATAATTATGCAACAAACAAAAGTAAAGTCCTGACTTATTCCATGGACGGAATAAACAACTGGGGAGTGCGCTTCGGTGTTGCGTTCTAAAATAGAAGTTTGTTCTTTTAAGTGTTTTATGTAGTTTATTAGGAAGCGGGAGGCTGCAGCGGCAGTTTCCCGTTTTTTATTTTAAGTTCCAGGGGAATGCGATCTTATCCAGAAGATCTTTACGGGTAGGAGGGAGCTCGCCTTTTTTCAAGGCTCTGCGCTGTACGAAACACCAACTGCCGAGTTTGTTCTCACGGGCGGTTGGCCAGCGGTTGTTTTCAGAGAAGAATTGTTGTAGTTTTTCATAGTTTTCCATCCAGACATCATCAATGGTCCAGATAAAACCTTCGGCATCCATCCGGGCGATGCGTTCAGCCGAAAGTAAACCTTGTTTCCGGTTCTTGCGCTGGGTGTTACACCAGCTGCCGGCTTTGCCTTCGTTGCTTTTGGGCCAGCGGTTGTGTTTTTTGTAGTAGGCAAGTACCTGTTGCCAGTTCTCCGTCCAAAGCGAATCCAGATCCTGCTCCCACCAGAAGCCGATCGAATCGAGCAACCGGATTCTTTCATTGGAAAGGATACCTTTCTTTCGTGCCTGGCGTTGGGTATTGCACCAGGTATTCAGTTTGTTTTCGCCGCGTTTGGGACAACGGTGTTCAACAGCCATAAATGCTTTCAGTTCTTCAAAGCAGTTCATCCAACGGCTGTCCTGTACCTCCCATTCAAAACCGATCCGGTCCAGCTGCAAGATATAATCTTCCGACAACGTTCCTTTTTTCCGGGCAATCCGCTGGGTGTTGCACCAGTTTCCCAGCTTCCCTTCGGCTGCCTGCGGCCAGCGTCCTTCACGCTCCTTATATTCGATCAAACGTTCATACATGACCGGCCACGCATCCAACTCCGCCAGCATATCATCCACACGGGCACGGATATCAGACAGGAATCCCGTTACCTTAAACTCCATAAAGCCTTTAAAGCTCTTTGGAGCACGGATCGTCGGATGATAAACCAACTCCCTTGACATAGCCTCATAAACAGAACGCCCCGAAAGGTTATTGACAAAATCAAGTACTACCGGATGCCGGTCCGACCCCGCTTTCAGGCAACGGCCCAACTGCTGCAAGGCAACCACATATGATTCCGTCCGACGCAGGAACATGGCAGCATCTACTCCTTCCACATGCAATCCTTCGATCAACATATTTATAGAGAAAAGGACATGCAGTTTTCCCGTTTCCTTACGAAAACGACGCAATGTCTTTTCATTTTCCCGATTACTGAGTCCGTTATGGATCTCAAATGTTTCCGTTTCAAAGCCAGCCTGCCCGAGCCAGTTCGATACTTCGGGAATCATATGCTGAAGATCCTCCTTGTCTTTACAGAAAACAAGCATTTTCTTTACCTCTTTCGGAAGATAACGCCGGATCAGTTCCGATGCACTCAACGAGCCGCGAAAGTCGAGACGGGCAAAGTCTATCTTGTCTTGAATATGCTTGCGCCTTTCTAAAGTACAGTCACTCCTGTTCAGCATACGCTGTACCTTATCCAGCTGGTTATTCAGATCGAATACGCTCTGTACCAGAACTGGTACAGGCAGTATCTTATAATACCAGGCCATAGACAAAGACAGTTCATGGAACAGGTTCCCCTTGAAATAGACCTCTACCGTATCGAGCATCTCTTCGGGACGTATCGGAGTGGCCGACATTCCCAGTACACGGGCTTCCGGATTGTTATCTATTACTTCCTGTACAGCCTGTCCCCATACCTCCGCTCCGAAATGATGGAATTCGTCGATAATGATATGATTTGCTTTGAGTTCACCGACTGTACTGCGATTCAGAACTAATGCCTGAAAAGTCCGGTAGGCGACATGCGGCATTGTTCTGCCGATTGCTTTTTTGATCTCGGCAATGATCGTAACATTGGGAGCGATAACCACTATATCATCTTCCGAATGATTGACGATATAGCGGGCAATCAGGTAAGACTTTCCTGTTCCGGTCGCCTGTACAACTGCTCCGATCCTGTTCGTTTTGAATCCTTCCTCAATAGCCCGGTAAGCCGCTTCATTATGCGAAAAGAGTTCAATATGCTTTCCCGTTTCCAAGCTTTTCAGATAGCTTTCATCCGAAACAATCAGTCCATGCAGTTCAAAGGAAAGTGCCTCCGGCAGATAGCCTCCATGAGCCAAGATACGGAACTGGTTGCAGCCGCACATTTCCCCGATTCGCTGCATTTCAGTATACAGCCTGTCCACTTCCGGCAAACCTACAGGTTCCTTATTCCATACCTCTTTCACAATGAAAGTAACGGAATCCTCCCTGAAGCCTACCAGCAGACAACCGGATTCTTCAGTGACAAAATAATGGTAAGAATGATAAAGATCGCGAAGTGACATTGAGAAAATATGTCAATATTAGAAGTAATTGAACCTACTTTTCCCTTGATGGAAAAGTAGGCAAAAGATCAAGGCTACACCTGCTTCGCTACTGCGCATCCTCCGTTCGCTGTCGTCTGTGAACTCGCTTCGCTCAAACAGCACAGCCTCCGGACGCTCTCTGCGGCTGCTTCGTTTAACGCTCATCAGCTGAGGCCTTTCATAGAACGCTTTGCGTTCTTCTGGGATTGCCGATACCGGCTGTTGAAAAAGAGAGGATCTGTTATATTATATAAGTGTCTGTCTCGGCCATCCTAGGAGGAAGCACAGCTTCCTTGGAAAGGCCTAAGCGGGTGAACGTCCGCGTAGGTGAAAGACGGAACGGTAAAGAAAATCCGTTGTTTGAGCGTAGCGAGTTTCGGATTTTCGAGTGGAGTCTTTCACCGAAGCAGTGAAGCCGGTTGAGCCTTGATCTTTTGGTTACTTTTCTATCAAGAGAAAAGTAACATTCACTTCTGATAAAAACTGAACTCTATATAAATGCCCCAACTAATCATTCAACCTCTAACACCTCAGTTTCCTCTTTGGGTTTGAAAAGGTCTTTGATAAACAGATAACCGATTCCACCAAATATGGCAAGGAATACAAACCCGATCAGGATTAGCGGCTTCTTAGGAGAGGCTGCTTTTAAAGGAACTGTGGCAGGTTGTATTATTGTATACACCGGTGTTTGTTCTTGTACCCGGAGTTTATCCTGTTCCAGTTTCTGGGCCAGCGTATTGTAAACATTGAAGGTTAATGTCATTTCATTCTTTAAACGTTCCTGTTCTGTACGGTAGCTGGCTGAGATGATATTCTTGTTTGCATCTTCAAAGGCCGCATAAGCACGTTGTGCTTTATAGTAGGACTCACGGGCTTCGCTGAATACTTTCTCTGTGAATTCAAGGTCTTGCTTTACCTTCTGGGTACGGTAATTTGTGATGTATCCCTGAAGTTTTTCCAAAACAATTTGAGTGATATTCGCCGAGATTAACGGGTCCTGCATCTGAACGGATACAGTGATTACCGATGTCTTTTTATCCACAGAAGCGGAGATACGTTGTTGTAACGCATTGATAACGCCGGCTTGTTTATTGGTTAGTCTAAAAGAAGTCAATTCTCCACTACTTACCGGTTCTTCTTTTGAGAACAAATCTTTCACAACACCCAACAACTTAAACGGAGCCTGTACCACATAACTCCACCACGCACTTTTCTGGTGATCATCCATATAATCATATAAGGATGCAGAATAATCACCTTTCTCATTTGTCACCTGTACAGGGAATAACTCCAGTAAAAAAGGAATACTGCTGACTACATCCGGATACAGGTCTGGGGAGATGGCATCCGCTCCTGAAGTACTGTTCAGGTTAATCCCTGCCATAGCAGCCAATCCACCCAGGTTTCCCATCTTTTTGGATGGGTCGGATGTTTCGGGTGCCAGTTTTACGGTTGTACTATATTCTTTCGGTATGCTGAAAGCTACGACAAGACCGACAACAACTGCAATTCCGCAACATTTAAAAATAAATTTACGTTCCCCCCACAACCGTTTAGCCAACTCTATTAAATCGATCTCCTGTGCATTATCTGTGTCAGGAGTGTTCATTTGAATCATATCCATATACTATCGGTTTATTTCATTGTATTAATAATAGAGGTGACCATCGCAGCCATCGAAGTGGTTGAACTGGCTATGCTCAGTACCTCTGCCAGGCTGGTTTTACGATCGCGTTGCGTCTTAGTCGGAACGACAATTTCGCATCCAGGTTCTACCTTTGGATATCGTTTGAAGAAGATAAAGCATTTTTTCGTTGTAGCCACCTTTCCATTCATATAGATTACGATTGGATATTTACGAGCGATATCATTGTATCCACCGGCTTGTGAAAGACAATTTCCAACAGACATTCCTTTGGTATAAGTCACACTGTTCGGATAGGTTACGGCTCCATTTATCTTAACTGTACTTTGTAATTGAGGAATATAAAGTTCATCTCCGTCACGCAATACCACATCGTGGGCACTTCCCGGATTAGCCAATGCTTTTTCCAAATCGATGCCGACTGAATAATTTTTGATATTTTCTAGTGACAAAGCCACCGAGTCACGGCTTTGCTTATTAGAACTCAGTTGCAGCAGAGTTTCCAGGCGGCGCATCTCATCTTCTGTTAACTGGCGTTTCAGGCTTGCTCCTTTTACATAGGCATCAGGGGTTATCCCTCCGGCTTTGGCTATGATATTACTCAGACGGGAGTTCTTTTCTGCCAGTACGTAATCACCGGAGAAAGTAATTTCACCATCAACCTTTACTACTTGCTGTTCCTGATATCCCGGTGAGAAACGCACATACACCTCATCGAAAGGTTCAAGGGTAAAGACTGAATTGCTGTTTTTTCCATCAACGGATATCAGTCCTAAATTGTCATTCAACTCAAAGTTGAACACTTCTGCCGTACGATTACTGTTTTCGTAAGTTTTTGTATCTTTAATTCTTCGGGCTACTTCCACATTCACCGTTGCTGCCGATTCCTTCAAACCTCCGGCCATCATAATGGCATCTTCAACCGTCAGATTGTTTCGGTAGGGCAGGACTGTATCTACATAATTTACTGCTCCACTTATTTTGATCGTATAAGGCTCGCGAAGATCAAACAGGGATGGAATGTTTAGTATGTCTTCCGGTTTGAGTTCTATATCCGGAGACGTACCATTCAGGATTCCACGGATATCTACGGCTATCACTGTTGTTGTGAAATCCGGATTTAAACGGGTAATCTGGGCACGACCGGTAAATTCATCACCTTTCAGGCCGGCTGCTTGGTTGATCAATCCTTTTACGGTATGTACAGTCCCATTCAACTCATATTCTCCCGGACGCCAGACTGCACCTGTCACTATCAGACGGTTTTCGTAAAAAGGAATCACAGAGTCTACCAACAAAGAATCGCCATCCATCATCGCAAAGGTCGGATATTTATCTTCCGTAACAGTCGCTATTTGATAACGGCTATCGGCTTTTCGTTTGATACGGACATCTTTCTTATAAGCATCTCCGGTAAAACCTCCGGCCATGTTCAACAGTTGTTGTAAAGTTTCCCCTTTTTTCATTTCGAAAATGCGGTTACGTTTTACTTTTCCACGAACCACAGCCAGCTGATCGTAAGGGGAAACGATCACCATATCATTCTCTTCCAAACGGATATTCGTATTGTATTTGCCATTCAGGAGATAATCATATACATCTAATTTTGCAACTTCCTTACTGTTGCGGTATACTTTGATTCCGCGAAGCGAACCGATCTCATTCACTCCACCTGCCGCATACAAAGCATTAAACAGAGTGGCAAAAGAGGGTAGGGTATAGGTTCCCGGAGCAACGACTTCACCTACAATATTGACTTTGATGCTGCGTATCTGACTTAGACTGACAGATACAAATGTATTGGCTCCATCGGTATTTCCCGATAGGGTAGACATGATCCGTCCCAATTCCTGTCGGATACGGTTTTCGGCAGTTTCGATAGTCAGTCCGCTGACAGAGACAGGTCCCAGGTTAGGGATCAGAATTGTCCCTTCGGGAGAGACCTTCAGTTTCAGATTCAGTTCAGAATCTCCCCAGACATTAATCAGCAATTCATCTCCGGCAGATAAAACATATCCTTTGGGAGTCGGTACATTCAGATCCGGCTCAAAGGACAGGTTCTTGTTCGAGAATATTTCGCGACCGAACACGGTTCCGCTTAGGTCTCTCGCCGGACGATTGGCTTCCCGCTGGGCATCCAGAGGAGGTATTTCCTTTCCATCCGGAACCGTGACCGTACGGTCTGTTACCACAGCATCTGAGGCTGTACGCGTAGCCTGTTCTGTCCCGGATTGCCCCATCCGCTTATTCATCTCCCGACGGATCTGGTCATCCGTCATACCCGCGGCTTTTGCCTTGTCAATCAAATCCTGGGGTACCTGTGCCGACAATGGAACCGCCAACCACAGTAATCCCCCCAATAATACATTTCTGATTACGATATTCATATTGTTATTTGTTTTGTTGTTATTTCGATTTTAGAAAAAATTGAGCTATCTGTTTATAGTGACGGGAGTAACCAATTCCCCTCTTGAGAGGGGATAAGGGGTGTGTTAAAGCTAGTTATAGAGCGAAACTATAACACACCCCCTTCCCCCTCTCAAGAGGGGAGCCAGGTACAACCGGTCAATAATCGGATAGTTCAAACCTGATAATTTCTGAATCAAAACTTCCTAAACTCCAATCGGGCATAATCCGATTGTAATATTAGATGCTTCGATGTTAATTCTTTGACGCCGAAGCGTTGCTCCGTTCCGTTCATCCCGAATGGCAATAAGTCTTCAACTTTGCTGATTGGCATGACTACAAACAATGAATCTCCGGTATATTCCATATTGCCGGTCTGACTGGTTACATCAACCTTCATCAGATTGATTGTATGCAAAGCCACGCTGTAATAAGCCCGTTCCGGAGCCTCTTCCACGCCGGACGCATATTCTATTTTCATGATCTGCCAGCGGCCATCCAGATCTCCGTTGATCGGCATTTTTCCGCAGGAACTGACTATCAGAACCAGCAAAACCGCTATTATATATCTTTTCTTCGTATTTATTAAAGTCATCGTATCCATCCTGTTTTTCTGATTGTTAACATCCCACCAACACTTTTACCCAACATCGCTCCCCGGTCTATACCCAGCGATCCTGTAAAGTCCCAGCCTTTTAACTGATGTGGCGTATAAATTAATTCTACTAATGCATTGCCATTCTTTTTGATCTCATAAAATGGTACGCCATAAGTACCCCAATTACGGGTAATTGATAAAAGGACACGATATTGCAAATCGACACACGGGGTTCCCATGATCCCGAAATGGTGTCCCTGCAGGCGATTGCTTTTAAAAACTATTTCTCCGTCGTTATTATAGATTGGAGACATAACCAACGGATTACCGATCCCCATCCCCCATTGCTGCCAACCGGTATAAATACCATGATTATAATAATTATCCGCACCACTTACCTGTTCCGGTATTTCCGGTGTATGATCCCAATAAATAGGACCGGTCTGGTCTTTTGTTGAAATATATTCGTAAACAAAACTGCTAACAATGGGATTCTTAGGAAAAGTAATTTCCACTCCAACCAGGCAATCCTTCCAACCATATTCACCGAACATCTGCGAATGGTCTTCAAAATAATGTTCGTAATAGGGACGGATTGTCCAATCTTTTGGTGCATACCAGGTCGATGAGAAATTCCAGCTGCCTAAATGATTTCCATAAATATTCGTTTGTTCTCCCATCGGCGTATCACTATTCCCGCCGCTTGGAATAAACACCTTAAAGAAATCCTTTATCCCGTTCGGCATATCGATCTTCTCATTTCCCCTAAACGCATTTCCTCCGAACTGAGCAGCCATTTCAAGCCCTCCTTCTAAAATCAACGGAAACTTCTCCCGGTTACCGATCTTCACATATAAATCTTTGGAATGATAAAGCACATGCTCCGTATGTTTACCGCCCGGAATCACAAAGTCCTTCTGCCAGCCGTCATCCGTAAACATTCCATAGGCAATATGACCTTTAAAAGCCAGCCAGCCTTTTGTACCCGGAACAAACGTATATTCTGGAATACCGATACGAACTTGCGGAATCGGACGGGCATTTCCCGAGAATGTCAAGCCACCGCTACTCAGTAACGGATTATTGAATTCGCTATAGCGCTCTTTACTTCCGATGCTCAACCCCAGGCAACGATATTTCAGATCTGCATACAATTGTTGTACTACAAAAGTCGAAGTAAAATTATAGGCGACAGCCAGATCTGCCCCGAAAGCATACGAGAAACGTTTATCGCTTTCCAACTCCCGGAAGACACCTGCACGCAGATACCCGTTATTCTTTTCAATAGAGGACAACCCCTGCTTGTTTGCCGTCAGCCAGAAAGGAGTATGTTCGCCACCGCTAAAGTTGACACAGGTCTCAGTCCGATAACTCAGCCCTTTGGTAAATTGAGCATAAGAAATTAAAGGAAACATACATATACTTCCCAAAAGGATTAAATTAGATATAATTTTCATTTTTTATATAATATGAGGAGCTGATTTATCAATATCACCTTTTTTCAGTCTTTCATTTTTGAACCAGTACCCGAGGGCTTATCTCCGAACACATCAGAATACGTATTCGCGAATCGACCAGTCTGCGATATTCCTCTTTTGCCTCCTCCGGGGTGAAATATACCGGACAGAGGTACATGAAGGTCGCATAAATGCGGTCGAGCGTTTCAAGCGTCAACGTGCCGTCCGGATGGTGATGGTCCAGTTTCGAAAGTGTGCGGCGGTCGATATGCAGACATTCAGACAATTGTCTGAATGAAAGTAATCTCCACCTTTTTTGTATTTTCCAAACTTCATCAGAAGCAATCATAATCCATTTATTAGAACCTATACCTACAAGTTGCCGGGACATCTCGTCTTATAGAGGGCATCTCCTCACGAAACAACCCGAAAACAAAAAAATAACTTTAATCTATGCTAACAAAACTTATGTTTGGTACATTCATTGATGTACCACCTTCAAAAATAAGAACTATATCTTTGATATCGACATGAAAGAACATGCTTCTCATAGATCATTTTCTCTATTGTTTAACAAAAAATAAACTAATGTTAGTATGAATCAAACCTCTTTTCCATTTCAGCCAAGCCGTTTCGCCTCATTACGGGCGACAACACCGGTTCCTGTTTCATGGGAAACGATTGTCAACGAACTGACAGGGCCGTTTCATAAAGCGCAAACTGAACTGTATCGGCAGACAATTGCTCGTTTGCACCAAGCGGAACAAGACAACGATAATTTGCTTCTCCCGAAGCTGAAAGCAGAAAAAGAACAAATCAAACAGGCCCAACCTGCCTTTATCGCTTCGGTCTCGCTCACAGGCGGACGTACCTCCGCACACATCACTGGTTATTCCGGGGTCATCATGGTCGACATTGATGACATCCCACCCGGGCAATTTGCCGAGACACTCGCCCGGATCAAAGCCGATCCTCATACCTTCCTCGCCCATACCACAATCTCCGGTGTCGGTATCCGGGTATTTGTCCGGATGGAAAATGCGGTCACAAAGCATGATTTCCTGCTTGCCTGGAAGACTGTCAATGAATATTATGTCCATCTGAGCGGTATCGGATATGACTTCAAATGCAAAAATCCGACCCGCATGTCTGTCATCTGCCATGATCCCGATACTCTCTACCGCCCCGACGCGCTCTGTTTCCCATTGCCGGACGAACAGACAGGCAAGCAGACAAGTAAGGTGGAAAAACGCGGCCGCAAACCCTCCGTTTCCCGGGCAGCCTCGACCGTGCGCCGCCTCGTTGAACAGGAAGGAATCGCCTACGAAGCGCACAGCCATAACGATTACATCTGCCGCTGCCTCTACTGGATGAACCGGTTCGGCATCCCGGAAAAGGAGGCTACGGCATGGGCACTCGATACGTTTGCCGATTACGATGCGGCCTCCGTCCGCTCTACTGCAAAAAGCTGCTATGCATTGACTGCCGAACATGCCACACAAAAGCTCCGCAAGTTCGAACAGACGGTAGCCGGTGGCACAACCCGCACACGAGGTTGTGCCTCGGTCGAGGAGATGGAGCGTTTCATTGACGGTTACATGGAAATACGCCGTAACCGGCTCACCCAACAGGCGGAAATACGCCTGCAAGGCAGCAGTGAATGGCAACGCATGACTGACACCATAGAGAATTCCCTTTGGCGAGCCATGCAAAAAGAGGGTGTCAATGCAGACCTTTCCCGCTTGCATACTTTGTTGACCAGCGACTTCGTGCCCGAATACCATCCGTTGACAGACTATCTCAATACCCTCCCGCCCTGGGACGGTACGAGCGACCCGATCGGCAAACTCGCCGCGATGGTGCATACCACAGACAACTCCCCTGAAAAATTCGCTTCCTACTTCCGCCGCTGGCTTGTGGGGATGTTGGCGGGAGCACTGGACGAACGGACTGTCAACCATGTCATCTTCGTGCTGATCGGCCGCCAGGGAAGCTACAAAACCTCTTTCATGCAAAACCTGCTGCCACCCTGCCTCCGGCGTTACTTCACGACGAAGACCAACAGCCAGCGGCTTGGCAAGGACGACCTGCTGACCCTCTCGGAATTCCTCCTGGTTAATTTCGAAGAGATCGACACCATGCGCCCGACGGAATTGAACCAACTCAAAGCAATGACCACCGCACTCTACATCGACGAACGACTTCCTTACGGCCGCAACAAAGTACGGTTGCCACACGTCGCCTCCTTCTGCGCTACCGGCAACAACCCGCTCTTCCTCTCCGACGATACCGGAAACCGCCGATGGCTTGTTTTTGAAGTGGCAGACATCGACAGTCCTTGGGAACATCCGATCGACCACGATGCCGTCTATGCGCAAGCAAAAGCCTTGCTCGACAGTGGTTTCCGCTACTGGTTCCAAGGCGAAGAGATCGACGAACTCAACCGCCGAAACCGGCGTTTTGAAACACCCAACCCTGCCAGGGAATTGATCCTTGCTTTTTATCGGAAACCTTACGGGTTGGAAAAAGGGCGTTACATCACAGCCAGCCAGATTGTCGCCCGCTTTGGCAACAGCATACGGCTGACAACCGGACAAGTGGGGCGCATCATGAAAGAACTTGGTTTTGAACGCTTGCATACCCGCAACGGTAACTTCTGGCTGATCGTCGAACGAACCACCGATGAGATCGCCACCATCTTGCCCGAACCGCAAGAGGAGGAAAAAAACGGGGGCTAACCTCCGGCCGTTGTGAAAGTTGTGAAAGTATTTACCCCCTGTTTGTAAACTTTGCAGGAAAATAAATAAATACCGGTCCCCTTTTAAAAGACACCCCGTATTTATTTGTATTCCCGGAAAGTTTACAAAACAGCCCTCACTGACTTCACAGCCTTCACAACATTCAGCCTTCAATTTGTCAATTATTAATTAACAATTCAATTATGATCTCTTATCCTCTTAAAAAATCAGACCTTGCCAGTCTCTACTTTCCGGAGCTGGCACCTCACCAGGCATGCAATCGCCTGCGCCGTTGGATCATCCGTTGTAAAGAATTGCATCAAGAACTGCTTCTGAGCGGCTATTCGTCCACCCAACGTTTCTTTACACCCCGACAGGTCCGGCTGATCGTCCGCTACCTTGGAGAACCCGGCTGAGAATGAATCCATGGATGGGCATCCTAAGAGGCCAAGAATGCCCATCTTAAGAAGCTTACAATGCCCATTGTAAGAGGCTAAGGATGGGCATTCTAAAAAACGAAGGATGCCCATCGACAGATGCATGAAAAAAAAGCGGATGGGTTTCCCTCCCTGCCGCATCATCCGGCATCACTGCCACCGGCCCCTTGCCGTATATTTGCATTGTAAACATTGTTAAACTATTAAATATCA
>NZ_JAMOKT010000073.1:0-31563 GCF_023656795.1 Parabacteroides caeci | reverse complement strand
CACCTTAATTGACCTCAAAGGTATGATTTCAAATCGTCGCGCCTAAAAAGTAGTATCTAATAGACTATATTTCAATTATTTCAAAGAACTATTTATCCACTTTTACGGGACAGTAATGATTCTAATTAATAAATGAATTATCGAATGAAAATTAAATATTGGGCAGGATTTATTGTTCTGCTTATTCTTGCGTGCGTTAATGTACAATGTGATTCTAGTGTAAGATCTACCGGAGATGCATTAGAAGAAGGATTTAAATCACCTCCCAAAAGTGCAAATCCGGGAGTTTATTGGTATTTTATGGATGGGAACCTTTCGAAAGAAGGGATAACGAAAGATTTGGAATCAATGGCCCGGGTGGGGATTTCGCATGCAATTTTTCTAGAAGTAAATGCCGGAGTTCCTCGTGGAAAAGTAGATATGCTCAGTCCGGAATGGATGGACATATTTAAACATATGGTTTCAGAGAGTGAAAGGTTAGGGGTACGTTTATCTATTGCTACTGGGCCGGGATGGGCAGGAACTGGTGGACCATGGGTGAAAATAGAAGAAGCTATGCAGCATTTGGTTGCCAGTACAGTTATAGTGGAAGGATCTGATATAACAAATGTGGTTCTTCCCAAGCCTGTTGCAAGAAGACGTTTTTATGGTGATTTTGTGTTTACACCGGACCAAAGGAAAGATTGGGAGGATTTTTATGAAGATGTAGCAGTTTTGGCATTTCCTACACCGGAAGGAAATGAAACGATTGGTGATGCAGATGAAAAGTCTCTTTATGGCAGACATCCTTATAGTTCCATGTTTGGAGTAAAACAATTTTTATCTACATCCGCATCTTACCCGACAGCGGAAGGTTCAGTTGTAAATCCTGTAGACATTATAGATCTTACCTCCAGACTGAGAGCAGATGGTTCTGTTGAAGGAAAACTTCCGGCAGGGAAATGGACTATAATGAGATTTGGAGTGCGTAATACCGGTGCTGTTACAAGTCCAGCTCCGTTACCGGGATTAGGTTTTGAAACGGATAAAATGGATACGACAGCAATCTCTCATCATTTGAATAATTTTGTAGGAGAAATCTTCCGTTATGCAGGTTTCCAAAAAAGAACACCGCAGTCTCCTTATGGAGGTTTGGCTATGCTTCATTTTGATAGTTGGGAGATGGGATCGCAGAACTGGACATCTAAGTTTCGTGAAGAATTCAAACAACGAAGAAAATATGATCCGCAACCTTTTTATCCGGCTTATACAGGCTTTATTGTAGGAAGTCGTGAATTAACTGAAAGATTCTTGTGGGATTTGCGTAAAACAATACAAGAACTGATATTGGAAAACCATATCGGATATATTAGAGAATATGCTCATGAACATGGGCTGGAACTTTCGATAGAACCTTATGATATGACTCCGGTAGCTGATCTGGAACTTGCTGCTGCGGATGTTCCTATGTGTGAGTTCTGGAGAGCCGGATTTGGATTTAATGCGACTTTTAGTTTGACAGAGGCGACTTCCGTTGCACATCTTAAAGCTCAGCCCGTAGTTCCGGCCGAGAGCTTTACTGCCCTTAGTGATGGTTGGGATTTATATCCCGGTTTGTTGAAGAACCAAACAGATTGGGCTTTAGCGGCGGGGGTTAACCGGCTGATGTTCCATACATTTGTGCATCAATGTTTTCCTGATAGTGTAAAGCCGGGTATGACAATGGGAGGTATTGGAGTTCAATGGAATCGTAATCAAACCTGGTGGGAGATGAGTAAAGCTTATCATGACTATCTTTCCCGTTCTCAATTTTTATTACAACAGGGGCGTACCGTTTCAGATATTCTTTATCTCTGTCCGGAAGGAAATCCCCATGTTTTTAAAGCACCGACTTCCGCTTATAGTAAACCAGATTCTGCGTATGATGTGCTTTATATTCATGCGAATGAGACTTTTGAAAGAAGACCGGCATCAGAAAATCAGGATATAAATATCCTCCCGGATAAGAAGGGATATGCTTTTGATGCATGTCCACCCAGTCTTTTGTATAAAGCTACAGTGAAAAACGGTCAGATTGTATTTCCTGGCGGAGCTGAGTATCGTCTGCTGGTATTACCCAATTGGGAGACAATGACGCCGGAGATGCTCAAAAAAATAAAAGAGTTGATAATGGACGGAGCTACAATTGTAGGCATCCCCCCGGAAAAGTCTCCTAGTTTACAAAATTATCCTCAGTGCGATAATGAGGTGAAAACATTAGTAGAAGATATTTGGGGGAAAGAGGGAATGCCCACAACAGTAGGAAAACGAATGGTTGGAAAAGGACAGGTTATCTGGGGGCAAGATCTTATAAAGAATCAGGATAATTCTTATCCGGCTTATGACTGTATAGCTGGTTTACTTTCAGAAATGAATATTCCGGAAGATTTTATCTCTAACGGATGTTTACGATATACACATCGTACAGTGAACGAATGTGATATCTATTTCGTTTCCAATCGTTCCGGAAAGCCGGTTCATACGGACTGTATTTTTCGTGTAGATAATAGAATTCCGGAGTTATGGGATGCTTTAACAGGTGAAATCAGGGAACTTAAATCTTTCTCAACAGACAATGGCCAAACGATCGTTCCAATGCAGTTTGATACGGATCAGAGCTTTTTTGTAGTATTCCGTAAAGACGGTGAACCCTCTTCTGGGAAAGATAATTTCCCCTCATTTACTACAGTTCAAGTTCTTGATAAGCCATGGTCTGTTTCATTTGAACCGAGTATGGGTGGTCCGGAAAAGGTTGTGTTTGAAAAATTGACAGACTGGAGTACAAATGAAAATGATAGTATTAAGTATTATTCCGGTATTGGTATATATTGTCAAACATTTGATATGAAAAAAACTTCTGATAAACAATTTTATCTTGATTTGGGAGAGGTCAATGTCATGGCTAAAGTTTGGCTTAATGGGGAAGAGGTCGGAACAGCCTGGACATATCCGTGGCAACTTGATATTAGTAAGTATATTAAGTCAGGAGAAAATCAATTAAAAATAGAAGTTGTTAATCCCTGGGTTAATAGACTGGTAGGTGATAAGATGTTGTCTGATAAAGGTGTACGGGAACAGTATACCAATACTACTTATCAACCTTATAACACAGCATCACCATTATTAAAATCAGGTTTGCTGGGACCTGTGAGAATTTTAGAAGTTGTAAAAGAGATTTTATAAGTAAATGTATTATTAAAAAAGTAGAGAATATGAAAAATCGATTGTGTTTATTATTTGTGTTTTTATGTTGCTCAATTTTTGCATTTGGAGAAGGGAAAAAGCAACAGTATGACGTCGCAGCTTATATTTGGCCGGCTTACCATGATGATCCTCGTTTTAAAGAGATTAATATTTTTCCGGAAGGAAAGGGTGAATGGGAGGCCATTTATAAAGCTAAACCGAAGTTTGAAGGACATCGGCAACCCAGAGTTCCTTTATGGGGATATTTGGACGAGGCAGATCCGAAGGTTCAGGAGAAAAAGATTGATACAGCTTTGGAATATGGTGTTAATACGTTTATCTTTGACTGGTATTGGTATGATGATAAACCATTTTTGGAAAGAGTTTTGAACGAAGGTTTCCTGAAAGCCCGGAATAATGAAAAAATGAAGTTTTATTTGATGTGGGCTAATCATACGCAAACCGGTTATTTAGATCCGAATGAACCGGATAAAAGTAAAGTGTTCTGGAAAGGAGAAGTGGATTTTGATATTTTCGATCGTTTTACCGACCATGTTATCAAAGACTATTTTATGAAACCTAATTATTATAGAATAGATGGAATGCCTGTGTTTGCCATTTATGAATTGAGTACATTCATTAATGGTTTGGGGGGCATGGAAGAGGCTAAGAAAGCCTTAGATCATTTTAGAAAAAAATGTGTGAAAGCTGGCTTGAAAGGTGTTCATTTGCAGGCTATTTTGTGGCATGCTCTTCCTGCGACATTATCAGGAGTTCCGGGAGATAAGTTGGACACTCAGGATAATACAGTCAAATATTTAGGCTTTAATAGTTTGACAAATTACCAATGGGTTCATTTTGTTTCGATTAATCAGGATTATGCTTCGTGGGGAGAAAAAGCTATTTCTAAATATAAAGAATTTAGTGAAAGTTTCTCTATTCCTTATTTTCCGCATGTTTCTATCGATTGGGACAATAATCCTCGTTTCCCTGGTGGTCCACAACCAGCTGTATCAAATGTTACACCTCAAAAATTCGAGAAATTCCTGTATAAAGCAAAAGAGTTTGTAGACAAACATCCTGATCAGACTCCTTTAGTAACGATCAATGCCTGGAACGAATGGGGAGAAGGAAGTTATCTGGAGCCGGATACTGAATTTAAATATGGATTTTTAGAAGCGGTAAAAAAGGTTTTTAAATAAGACTTCCCGATCCTAATCATATAATTCAGCTCAAAAGGATATTAAAATGTCCCTTTGGGCTGATTTTTGTTTGTGTTGGAAATCAGTGAGCAGGTTGTATCTTATCAAAGATGCATTTTACTATATAAAATAGTAGCAGAAAAGGATATACTGCCAGATCCATAGTAATGAATAGTATGTATTTCATTTCTTTTTTCTTTTAAATTTCACCTGTAAGACAGAAATATTTCAAAAACCCCTATCGGCCTGACAGATTTTTTTGTATTTGTATGAAAAGAAGATGAGTAAAGGCATTAAAAAGATGCATCCGGGTTTGAAATTGGTGTAATTTAACAAATAAGCTTTTGAGTGAACTAGAATTTTGTCTGGAAATTTGATGTGATTTATGTTTAATATGATAATTATAAGAAGGAGGAGAAGCATCAGTCTGACAATTTGATAAAAGATTTGTCATGTTATATGTGTAGAAATAATTAATTTTGTAATTATTTTGAAATATTGGTTCGGAAATAAATACCTACATTTGTTTCTTATAATAATCTAATTTAATTATGACTCAGCTATCAGATATAAAAATATGGGATTCCTGTCTGAATGGAGACCGGAAGGCTTTTGCTGAGTTGTACAGGCGATACTATCCTCTATTATATAACTATGGATGTAAATTTTGTGCAAATAAAGAACTTGTAAAAGACTGCATCCAGAACTTTTTTGCCAAGTTAATACAGAATTATCATAAATTATCTGCCACCCAATCTGTTAAAGGCTACCTGCTTCTGGCTTTTCGCAACAGACTTTATGATGACCTGAAATATGAAAATTCCCGTTCAGATATGTTTCTTCCTTGCATAGATGATCTTTTATCTTTCGATAAGAGCCTGATTCCTTATCCTCCGGAAGATGAGTCGTCTGATGATTTTATAATTATGCGGTTAGCTTTTCTTGAACTTTCACCACGTCAGCAGGAAATTCTTTACCTTTATTATATGTTAGGTGCCAGTCATTCAGACATTGCTGATATTCTGAATATAAACTACCAGTCGAGTAAGAATTTGCTTTGCCGCTCTTTGTTAAAACTGAAAGAGTTGTTTTTCATTAAACTGAAAGATTATAAAGGTCAGGCAGACTGTAAAGAAGAGGAACTGGATGTTTTTTCTCATCTGGCTGAAAATTTCAAATGGTTTCATGTCGAACTAGCCAAGTAAACTTCCCTGAAAAACTTTTTTTCGCAAAAGTGATAATTTCTTATTTTCGTTGAGTACGATCTCTCTATCCTATCGTTTTAATAGTGTAAATATAATAGAAACGTGTATAGGAAAGATAACATATCAAATAATTATTTTTTCAGAAAGGCCAGACGGTCGGTCGGCTTGATGAAGAAAATAGAGCAGGTCAGCCGGAAAGAAATAGATGACTCGTGGAATGCTGTAGAACAAATACTACAGGCGTCAGAACAGGAGAAAATAAAGAAAACGAGATACCGTCTTGTGTGGACTTCTGTGGCTGCTATGCTGGTTTTAGGAGCTGCCGTTTTCTCTACATTATATCTTATACCTTCCGAATCTTCTCTGGTTGCTGCATTACATGAAAGTAGCATGCTGGCAGACAGTACGACGGAAATTTCTTTGATTACTTCCAGTAATCATTTGAAGTTGGAGGATGAGTCTGTTCTTAACTATGATTCGAATGGGAAAGTTTCTATTAATAAACAGCAAGTTCAGTCTGTGAGGAATGTCGATGCCGCTAAAAATGAAAAAGAACTGAACCATATCATTGTTCCCAAAGGAAGACGTATGAACATTACTTTTGAAGACGGAACCAAGATATATGTGAATGCAGGCAGCCATGTCATATACCCTGCCGTATTCGATAAGAAAAGGAGGGAGATAGCTGTGGAGGGTGAGGTTTATCTTGATGTGGCACGCGATCCAAAACGTCCTTTCATTGTGAAAACAGGAAGATTTGATGTGAAAGTATTGGGAACCGTATTTAATGTCACCGCATATAAAGAAGATAAATCGGCATCGGTGGTATTGGTGAAGGGATGTGTTGAAGTGGAGACAGACACTAAAGAAAAGGTTATGATGTCACCGGATCAGCGGGTCAGTATTACAGATGGAAAAACATCGACAGAGAAAGTTAATGTTTTTAAATATATATGTTGGAAAGACAACTTGATGTACTTGAAGAATGACCGTACGGGAGATGTTTTAAATCGTGTCGCACGATATTATGGAGTAAATATCAGATATGACGAACAGGTTGCGGATATTCCTATTTCCGGTAAGCTTGATTTGCTGGGGGATATAAATTCTGTACTTGATGTTATTGAAGAGTCGGTTTCTGTGAAATCTGTTTGTGACAGTTCGGGTGGTTTCCATTTATCATTGAAATGACAAATAAAATTATTAATTAAATAAGACAGCCTATGGGTATATCGAATTGAAAAACAAAAAAGATCGGATAATATTAGCCGTATTACCCGATCTGGAAAATTCTCTAAAATTAAAACTCACTTAAAGAATTAATAAACAAAGGTATGAAAAAAATGAAGACGATTGGTCTGAAAATGACTAATTATTTTAAATGTTTTTGTTTATCAGCATGTTTTATTTCTATTTCTGTTAACCATTTATCAGCTTTACCTATCTCTGCCCAGCATGAGAAGTTGAGCATCAACATGCAGGATAAAACGTTGGAAGATGTATTTACATTTATTGAAAATCACAGTGATTATGTATTTATCTATCATGCTTCCAAAATCGATTTAAGTCATAAAGTGAATGTGAATATCAAAGATCAGCCGATTAAAGATATTCTGAAAGACGTATTTAGAGGTACGGGACTCACTTATGTTGTAAAAGGGCGGCAGGTAGTTGTCAAGAAGGAGGATGCACCACAAACTCCAGGTGTTAAAAGTGTCGCAGTCCTCCAGCAGCAAAAAGGAATTACTGTTTTCGGGAATATAAAGGACGATACCGGTTTCCCTCTGATTGGAGTAAATGTAGTAATTAAAGGATCTAATCAGGGAGTTATTACGGATGTCGACGGAAACTTTTCCATGGAAGATGTTCCTTCTTCTGCCATATTGAGATTTTCATATATAGGCTACCAGCCGATAGAGATGAAAGCGCAGGAATCGATCATGCTGGTGATGCATGAAGACAACGAAAAACTGGAGGAGGTGGTTGTAGTCGGTTATGGTACACAGAAAAAGGTGAACCTGACCGGCGCTATTGAAGTGGTGGATGGAGATCGATTGAAAAATCGTCCGTCAACGAATGTGTCACAAGTGATGCAGGGTACGGTTTCCGGTGTGAATTTCTCTTATGGGAATTCTGGTTCTGAACCGGGGGCGAAATTGAATTTGCAGATTCGTGGTCAGGGAGAACCTTATGTGCTTATTGATGGGACGGTGGGGGATCTGAATATGATCAATCCCAATGATATCGAAAATATATCTGTATTGAAGGATGCTGCGGCTTCTGCCATATATGGGGCCCGGGCTCCTTATGGTGTAGTTATTATAACGACGAAGTCGGGAAAGCGTGAAGAGAAGATACAGGTTGATTTCTCTGCGAATGTTGCCTTTACAAAGCCGATCCGTAAACCGCGGATGGTCGATTCCTATACTTTCGTACGGGCAATGAATGAGTTTCATGATAACCAGGGAGAATCCCGGTTGTTTGCCGAAGAAACGATAGACCGTATTATAGCTTACATTAATAATCCGTCACTACCGGAAACTGTTCCTGACGCAACAAATTCCAATCAATGGGCTACTTATTTGTTGGCAAATGGCAATAATGACTGGATTGATGTGCATTTCGGTTCCGGCGTCCGTAATCAGGAGAATGTGTCGATTAAAGGAGGTGGTAAAGATTTGGCTTTCTACCTTTCTGCCGGGCATGCTTATGAAAAAGGTATTCTTAATTTCGGAAAAGATACATATCGGCGGATCAACTTCAACGCGAAACTGGATTTGAGTTTAACCAAATGGTGGAAATTATCATCCAATACACGCGTGGTCCAGTCTACCCGGGAGAATCCGAACTATGATGATGAAGGCGATTATGACATGATGATCCACCAGATATTCCGTACGCAGCCTAACCAGTTCTTGAAATCACCGAACGGTTATTATTCCCGTTTGTCAAGAATACCGATGATCGAAGCCGGATCGGATAAGACAATAACAAGAGGTATACTGCAACGTTTTGCTACGGATATTACCCCTTTGAAGAATTGGACGATCAGCGCGGACTATTCAATAGATTTTCCTTATACCAGTTTCACTTCCAATAATCTTACCGCTTATGAAGATCTGGTGGATGGTTCTTTGTCGGCTATTCCGACAACAGTTCCTTCGTATGTGAATAAGTATAAGTCCCATACGATGTATAATTCATTGAATGTCTATACTTCTTATAAATTTGACTTGAAGGATAAACATCACTTCACGGCAATGTTGGGATTTCAGCAAGAGTCGAACTCTTATGATTATCTGAGCGGATTGAAAAAAGAACTTATAACGCCGGAGGTTCCGTCTATTTCTACCGCTACGGGTGAAATGCAGACAACTGATGATCTGACGCACTGGTCTACTCAGGGTTATTTTGCCCGTCTGAATTATGATTATATGGGGAAATATCTGTTGGAAGTGAATGCCCGTTATGATGGAACTTCCAAATTCACGAAAGACCACCGGTGGGGGTTATTCCCTTCTTTCTCTTTAGGATGGAATATTTCCCATGAAAAGTTCTGGGAACCAGTTTCTCCTTATGTAAATACACTAAAGTTAAGAACTTCATGGGGAAGTTTGGGTAATCAGAATGTAGATGCTTACCAGGATCTGCCTTTGTGCAGATAACTGCCGATTATTATCAACGTCTAACCTTTAACCGGCTTGGACCGGCTCAAGCCCTGCCTGCCGTGTTAGGTGCTGATATACCTAAAGAGAATAACTCTGAACTGAGAACGAGGGGCTGGGATTTGTCTTTTACCTGGAGGGATAAGGTAAGTAATGACTTTTCTTACTCGGTCACTGCCATGTTGTTTGATTATAAGAGTGTTGTTACCAAGTATAATAATCCGACCGGAATACTGACGACTGATTATGAAGGAAAAACAATTGGAGAAATATGGGGATATGAAACTGTTGGTTTGATCCGGACGCAGGAAGATGCGGATCGGATTAATCAAAGTAAATCGCAGAATTTCATTAATGCCCAGGTATGGCGTACCGGAGATGTTATGTATCGGGATCTGAATAATGACGGTTTGATAAATAACGGTAAGAATACGGTTTCCGATCATGGTGATTTGCGGATAATAGGTAATAATACTCCCCGGTACCAGTTGGGAATAACATTATCTGCTGATTATAAAGGATTTGATTTTATGGCATTTTTCCAGGGCACGGCGAAAAGAGATTTGTGGCTGACCGGTAATATGTTCTGGGGATTTAATAACTGGAATCAAACGACCCTGTTCCCGCATCATCTGGATTATTACCAGGATGCGGAAGAAAGTACTTATTCAGGATTAGGAGTAAATACGGATGCGTATTATCCCCGGCCATACAGCCAGTCCAGTCTTTATAAAAAGAACCAGCAAATACAGACCAGATACCTGCAAAATGGTGCTTATCTGAGACTTAAAAATTTACAGTTGGGGTATTCGATACCTCAGACGGTCCTAAAGAAAGTGGGGTTACAAAAGTCCAGGATTTATTGTTCGGCAGAGAATGTACTGACATTAACCAAGCTTCCTGTCGGTTTTGATCCGGAGACTGCTAACCTGGGTAAATATGGAAATGGTAAATCGATGTTTTCGTTGGCTGTTCTGTCTTTTGGCTTAAATGTTTCATTTTGATGAATCCTTTTAAAATTTGATATAATGAAAAGAAATATAATATTATTGCCTCTCTGTTTATTGTGTGCAATACTGATAAGTTCCTGTGACGATTATCTGGAAAAGAAGCCGTTAACTCAGATTGGAAATGACGATTATTGGAAAGCGACCAGCGATCTGGCTAATTATACGTTACAGTTTTATCCATCGCTTCCGGCATTCGAAGTTGTTGGAAGTTATACCGGACTGATTGGATGGGATGGGACGAGAGGTTCTGATACACAGATAACAGGTGTTCCCAGTACGGTGTGGAATGGTTCGCGTTCTCCGGTCACTTCAACGTCTGATAAAGAGTGGAACTGGACGAAGATACGAAGTGTGAATGTGTTTTTTGATAACTATTGGAAATGTAAAGATCCTTTCGATAGTTATAAACATTATGTCGGGGAAGCCCATTTCTTTAAAGCCTGGTTTTATTTTGAAAAGGTACGTGCCTATGGGAATGTCCCTTGGTTTTCCAAGGCGCTGGATACAAGCTCTGAAGAGTTGTATAAGGCCAGGGATTCCCGTGTGCTTGTTGTAGATTCGATCCTGTGGAACCTGGATAAGGCAATAGAGTACCTGAATCCTTTGAAATCTGTGGATGGTGGTTCGAACCGGTTGAGTAAGGAAGTCGCATTGCTCTTTAAATCGAGAGTCGCTTTGTATGAAGGTAGTTGGCAGAAATATCATAAAGGATCTGCGTTTGGTACTTCCGGAGCCGATCCGGATAAATATTTCCGCTTGGCGGTTGAGGCTGCGGAAGAATTGATGGATCCCCAATATTCGACTGGATTATATTCAACAAATTCTCCGTCGGAAGATTATTGCAAGATGTTTTCCTTAACAGATCAAACATCTAATAAGGAGGCTCTTCTCTGGAAACGTTATGATAAAGGACTGGGGATGGGACATTCTTTTCAGATATATGTTTCTGACCGGACGGCCGGAAATTCTCTGACAATGGAGCAAATCCACCATTATCTGAAAAAGAACGGCGAACCGTATGATTATATATCTGTTGGGAAAACGGTGAAAGGCGGTGATTTTCTGACAAAGATTGCCGAAGATTGTGATCCGCGTTTATCCCAGACTATTTGGATTCCTGATATGGTGATGTGGGATAACGGTTATGGCAAAGGTATATTTACCAAGCCTTTCCTGAATCAGTCCGGGGAGTATTTGAATAATACGGGTTTTCAGATAAAGAAAGGGAATGACCCGAAAGATCCTCAGGCGGGGAGCGGTGTATCATGGAATACAAATTGTGTGACGGGAGCCATTGTTTTCCGTTATGCCGAGGCTTTGTTGAACTATGCGGAAGCTAAATGTGAACTGGGGGAAGTTGTTGATTATGATAAGTCTGTCAATTTGTTGAGGAGAAGGGTAGGGATGCCGGACTTTAAAGTACAGTCTGATATAAATCGTTCTTTATATGCTGATTACGGTTATGCTATTTCAGATGAATTGTATGAAATAAGAAGGGAGCGTACGGTGGAATTAGGTTGTGAAGGTTTTCGGTATGACGACATTATGAGGTGGGCGGCACATAGTCTGCTCAAAGGAAAACGTCCTAAAGGGTATCCTTTGGATCTGTCGGAGTGGGAAGGTATGAAGATTAATTATAAGGTGGATGAAAATGGATTATTAGATCCTTATATCGGCCAGATTCCCAATGGATATGGTTTTGATCCGGAAAGAGATTATCTGGAATGTATTCCTATTAATGAAATAACCTTGAACCCGCAATTAATCCAAAATCCGGGATGGTAGGTATATTGACTTTTTATTATTAATATTGTAAGCCAATGCTGATAACCTGCTACATCCGGCAGGTTACCGGCATGACTCTATAACCTATGAAATTTTAATATGATGAACAGACGCTTATTCTTAAAAAAGGCATGCGGAGGGGTGTTGGTCCTGGCAGCTTCTCCTTCATTTGTATCCTGTGGCGGACAACGGCCTGTCCGGTTTGGGGTTGTTACCGATCTGCATTATTCGCGACGGGAACCTTATGGGACCCGTTATTTCCCTCAGACAATGGATAAATTGAAAGAGGCCATGGAGGTCTTCAACTCTTCCAATCTGGATTTTGTGATCGAAATGGGCGATCTGAAGGATCAGGATAATGTCCCCCGGCGGGAACAGACAATTACTTATCTGGATGAAATAGAAAACGTCTTTCAATCGTTCCGGGGACCGGTTTACCATGTCCTGGGAAATCATGATATGGATAGCATCTCCAAAGACGATTTTCTGCAACATACCTCCAATCAGGGTGATGCCGACAAGAAGGCTTATTATTCATTTGCTTTTGATAATATAAAATTCATAGTCCTGGATGCGAACTACAATCTGGACGGGACCCCGTATGATAAAGGTAATTTTGACTGGACAAAGGCTTATATCCCTGAAGACCAGATAGACTGGCTGAGAAAAGAATTGAAAGAAAATAACAAACCGGTCATTATTTTTATCCATCAGTTGTTAGACCGCTTCTCCGATATCAGTAAATCGCTTTGTGTAAGTAATGCGGACGAAATAGTTTCCCTGTTGGAAGAAAATGGGAATGTGCTAGCTGTATTCCAGGGACATCATCATGCAGGACATTACAGTTTCCGTAATAATATCCACTACTGGACAATGAAAGGGATGATAGAAGGAAACCTTCCCGATAACAACAGTTTTGCTGTTGTGGAGATCGATACGCAGAATAATATTCATATCGATGGTTTCTATAATTGTGAAGATAAGGATTTGAATCGCTTCACGGTGTAAAGTTATTCAGTTGATCTGCGTAAAGCAATCTAATGTTTTTTCAGACAGAGGTAGGTCTAAGTAAATTTAGAGGTAGGTGTAAATCGAATTAGAGGTACGTCTAAATTCATTTACACCTACCTCTAATTAATAAGACATAGTAATGTTCTCCGGATTTCGTCAGTATTACGCTTTTTATCCAACCCGTTGTCTCCTGGCAATCGATTAGTTCCACCAACGGTTTTAATATACTTCTTTTGCCACTTTGTAAACACTATCCGTAGCCATCATTGTATAAAAATGCAGGCTTGGGACACCGTGGGCGATCAGGTCTTTGCATTGCTGGATACACCATTCGACACCTACGGCTTTTACTTCATCATCATTTTTACATTTCCGCAATTCGGTTGCAAACGGTTCGGGAATGTCTGAACGGAATATTTTAGGTAATACGGTCAGCTGGTTTTTAAAGACAACCGGCTTGATGCCTGGAATGATCGGGACATCGATACCTTCGGCGCGGCAGCGTTCCACAAATGAATAATATTTTTCATTGTCGAAAAACATCTGAGTAACCAGATAATCAGCGCCGTTTTTTACTTTCTCTTTCAGATAAAAAATATCCGATTCCATATTCGGTGCTTCCTCATGTTTTTCCGGATAACAAGCCATACCGTATGAGAACGGTGTTTCGTTTGCTTCGAATGTGGAACCGTCTACGGCAATACCTTTATTGAAATTGTTTACCTGTTCCTGAAGGTCAGTCGCATGTTCGTGATATAAATCTGTATTTTGTCCGGCTTCCAGTGTTTTTACATCACCACGCAACAGCAGCAGGTCGTAAACTCCCAGGAAATTAAGATCGATCAACGCATATTCCGTTTCATCTTTTGTAAATCCCTTACATATAATATGTGGAACTGCCGGAATACCATATTTGTTCTGGATGGCAGAAGCAATGGCAACCGAACCCGGACGCTTGCGGATGTTCACTTTCTGGAAGCTACCGTCGGGCAAGGTCTTATAGATATATTCGCTGTGGTGAGAAGTTATATTAATGTATTTAGGGTCGAATTCTTTCAGTTTATCAATCACATTATATACCTTCTGTATGCTGTTCCCTTTCAGAGGAGGTAGAATTTCAAATGAAAAAGCAGTCGTTTTACTGCCGTTGATCAGATCAATAACTTTCATATTTTAATTATTTTTGCTGCAAAAGTAACAATTATCATCCGAAATAGCTTACTTTTGCGTTCATAATCTAATTACGACAATGATATGGAAAATATGAATTGGTCTGATCTGGCATTCGGTTATATGAAGACAGACTACAATGTACGGTGTTACTATCGTGATGGTAAGTGGGGTGAATTGGAAGTTAGCTCTTCTGAAATTATTAATATTCACATGGCAGCTACTTGCCTCCATTACGGACAGGAGTCGTTTGAAGGTTTGAAAGCATTCAAGGGAAAAGACGGTAAAATCCGTGTGTTCCGTATGGATGAAAACGGCAAACGTATGCAAGCTTCCAGCCGGGGCATCAAGATGGCTGAACTTCCTGTGGAGAAATTTGAAGAAGCTATTCGTAAGGTAGTGAAGTTGAACGAGCGTTTTGTTCCTCCCTATGAGAGTGGAGCAGCATTATATATCCGCCCGCTGATGATCGGTTTGGGTGCGCAGGTGGGCGTGAAACCGGCTCCCGAATATATGTTTATGGTATTCGTAACCCCGGTAGGACCTTATTTCAAAGGTGGTTTCAAACCGTCAAAGGTTTGTATCATGCGTGAATACGACCGTGCTGCGCCTTATGGGACCGGGACGATCAAAGTCGGTGGTAATTATGCAGCCAGCCTGGTGGCCGGAGAAATAGCGCATGAAAAGGGTTATGCCGCCGTATTGTATCTGGACCCGAAAGAAAAGAAATACCTGGACGAATGCGGTCCCGCAAACTTCTTCGGTATTCGTGGAAACAGTTACATCACTCCGCAGTCTCATTCTATTCTGCCGTCTATCACTAACAAGAGTTTGCAGCAGCTGGCTGAAGATATGGGACTGACGGTTGAACGTCGTCCTGTTCCTTTTGAAGAAATAGCTACATTCGATGAAGCGGCAGAATGTGGAACGGCTGCCGTTATCGCCCCGATTTCACAGATTGATGATTTGGATGAAAATAAATCATACGTGATTGCCAAGGACGGCAAACCCGGACCTGTTTGTGAAAAACTATATCACAAACTGCGTGGCATTCAATATGGTGACGAACCTGATACATATGGTTGGGTAACGATAATTGAATAATCAGATAAAAGATGTTGACAGTTAATGCTTTTGGATAAATCGGGAGTGTTAACTGCCAACTCTAAATTCTCAAACGTCAATACGCTTTGCCAACTTTGGATTGCCAACTGAAAATAAAATTGCTATCTCGGTATTGCAAAGTTGAGGATATTTTCTATCTTTGCGGTCTATATAGTAAGACAGTCAGGTGGAAGCATTCTTTAAAACACATAAATACCTTGTAGAACATTTGCATGCACCGGTACGCCGGGGGCTGATGGATGAGATTGACTGGAATGACCGGTTGATCGGGATCAAAGGCTCTCGTGGAGTAGGGAAAACTACTTTTTTACTGGATTATGCCCGCGAACATTTTGGTGCTGATAATAAAGAGTGCCTGTATATAAATCTGAATCACTTTTATTTTACGGAACGTACGCTGGTCGACTTTGCTTCTGAGTTCAGGGCAAAAGGAGGAAAGGTGTTGTTGATCGACCAGGTTTTCAAATATTCCGGATGGTCGAAAGAGTTACGTTATTGTTATGATAATTTTGAAGACCTGAAGATTATCTTTTCCGGTTCGTCAGTTATGAGGCTGAAAGAGGAAAATCCGGATCTCTCAGGTAAAGTTGTTTCATATAATCTGCGTGGTTTTTCTTTCCGCGAGTTTTTGAATCTGATGTCGGGAAACAGTTTTCCGGCTTATACGTTTGAAGAAATAATCGGGAACCATCAGGAGATTGCGAAGAATATTTGTTCGGTAGCCAAACCGATGGCTTATTTTCAGGATTATTTGCATCATGGTTTTTATCCGTTCTTCCTGGAGAAACGTAATTTCTCAGAGAACCTGCTGAAGACAATGAATATGATGCTGGAGGTAGATGTCTTGTACATCAAGCAAATCGAGCAAAGCTATCTGCCCAAACTCCGCAAACTGTTGTATCTGCTGGCTATCAGCGCACCGTGTACGCCGAATGTCAGCCAGTTGAGCAAAGAAATAGAAACGTCACGGGCTACAGTGATGAATTATATAAAATATCTGACCGATGCCCGTTTAATGAATATGTTATATCCGGTAGGCGAATCGTTTCCGAAAAAACCATCTACCGTGTATATGTACAATTCGAATCTGATGTACCCCATCCGTCCGATGGAGGTAAATGTGCAGGCTGTGCGCGAATCTTTTTTCTATAACCAGCTTTTGAAAGACAATACGCTAAATGAGGGAATGAAGAACGCACACTTTTTGGTAAACGGAAAGTATAATTTCAGGATAGAGGAAAGTATGAAAGTAAAAAACAATCCCGATTTATACTATGCTGTAGACAAGGTCGAAGTAGGAGAAGAGAATATGATCCCGCTTTGGCTGTTTGGCTTTTTATACTAAGAAATTCTTTTAAATACTAATAGTAAAAGTCTATGACAAAACAGAAGAAATTTTTGACCTGTGATGGTAACCAGGCTGCTGCTCATATTTCATATATGTTCAGCGAAGTAGCCGCTATCTACCCCATCACTCCGTCGTCTACAATGGCAGAATATGTAGACGAATGGGCTGCCGCCGGACGTAAGAATATTTTCGGCGAAACGGTTTTGGTACAGGAAATGCAATCAGAAGGTGGTGCTGCGGGTGCAGTTCACGGTTCTTTGCAGGCTGGTGCCCTGACTTCAACTTACACGGCTTCTCAGGGATTGTTGCTGATGATCCCTAACATGTACAAGATTGCCGGTGAGTTGCTTCCTTGCGTATTCCATGTATCTGCCCGTACACTGGCTTCTCATGCCTTGTGTATCTTCGGCGATCATCAGGATGTTATGTCTGCTCGTCAGACAGGTTTCGCAATGTTGGCAGAAGGTTCTGTTCAGGAAGTTATGGACTTGGCGGGTGTAGCTCACCTGGCTACTATCAAGTCTCGCGTTCCTTTCGTGAACTTCTTCGACGGTTTCCGTACATCACACGAAATCCAGAAGATTGAAGCTCTTGAAAATGATGACCTGGCTCCGCTGATCGACCAGAAGGCGTTGGCTGAATTCCGTGCACGTGCTTTGAATCCGGAAAAACCGGAAGCTCGCGGTATGGCTGAAAACCCGGATCACTTCTTCCAGCACAGAGAATCTTCAAACAAATACTATGAAGCAGTTCCTGCTATCGTAGAAGAATATATGAACGAAATCTCCAAGCTCACAGGCCGTAAATATGGTTTGTTCGATTACTACGGAGCAGAAGATGCAGAACGCGTGATTATCGCAATGGGTTCTGTAACCGAAGCTGCCCGCGAAGCTATCGACCACCTGACAGCTCAGGGTGAAAAGGTTGGTTTGGTTTCTGTTCACTTGTATCGTCCGTTCTCTGCTAAGCACTTCCTGGCTGCTGTTCCTAAGACAGCTAAACGTATCGCAGTTCTTGACAGAACAAAAGAACCGGGCGCTAACGGCGAACCGTTATATCTGGACGTAAAAGAATGTTTCTATGGTCAGGCCGATGCTCCGGTTATCGTAGGTGGTCGTTATGGTTTGGGTTCTAAGGATACTACTCCGGCTCAGATCCTTGCTGTTTACGAAAACTTGTCTTTGCCGATGCCGAAGAATCAGTTTACAATTGGTATCGTAGACGACGTGACATTCACTTCTCTTCCTCAGAAAGAAGAAATAGCTTTGGGTGGTGAAGGCATGTTCGAAGCTAAGTTCTACGGATTAGGTGCTGACGGTACGGTTGGTGCTAACAAGAACTCTGTAAAGATTATTGGTGACAATACAGACAAATATTGCCAGGCATACTTCTCTTATGATTCTAAGAAGTCTGGTGGTTTCACTTGTTCTCACCTGCGTTTTGGTGATCATCCGATTCGTTCAACTTATTTGGTAAATACTCCGAACTTCGTTGCTTGTCACGTTCAGGCTTATCTGCGTATGTATGATGTTACTCGCGGTTTGCGTGAAAATGGTACATTCCTGTTGAACACTGTATGGAATGGCGAAGAGTTGGCTAAACACTTGCCGAACAAGGTAAAACGTTATTTCGCTCAGAAAAACATTACTGTTTATTATATCAATGCAACTCAGATCGCATTGGAAATTGGTTTGGGCAACCGTACCAATACAATCCTTCAGTCTGCATTCTTCCGTATCACAGGTGTAATTCCTGTTGATTTGGCTATCGAACAGATGAAGAAATTCATCGTGAAGTCTTACGGTAAGAAAGGTGAAGATGTAGTTAATAAGAACTATGCTGCTGTTGATCGTGGTGGCGAATATACTCAGCTTGCTGTTGATCCGTCATGGGCTAACCTGCCGGATGATGAAGTTGTAGCAAACAGCGATCCTGCTTTCATCAACGAAGTAGTTCGTCCTATCAATGCTCAGGATGGTGACCTGTTGAAGGTTTCTGCATTCAAGGGTATCGAAGATGGTACTTGGCGTCAGGGAACAGCTAAATACGAAAAACGTGGTGTGGCTGCTTTTGTTCCTGTATGGGATGGCGAAAACTGTATCCAGTGTAACAAGTGTGCGTATGTTTGTCCTCACGCTTCTATCCGTCCGTTCGTGTTGGATGCTGCTGAACAGGCTGCTGCTCCGTTCAATAACTCTTTGAAAGCAACAGGTAAACAATTCGAAGGAATGCAGTTCCGGATTCAGGTAGACGTTCTTGACTGTCTGGGGTGTGGTAACTGTGCCGATGTTTGTCCGGGTAATCCGAAGAAGGGTGGTAAAGCGCTTAAGATGGCTGCTTTGGAAACTCAATTGGATGAAGCTCCGAACTGGGATTTCTGTGCTGAAAAGGTGACAACAAAACAACATCTGGTTGACGTGAAGGCTAACGTGAAGAACTCTCAGTTTGCAACTCCGTTGTTTGAGTTCTCCGGTGCTTGCTCCGGTTGTGGTGAAACTCCGTACGTGAAGTTGCTAACTCAACTGTTCGGCGACCGTGAAATGGTAGCTAACGCAACAGGCTGTTCTTCTATCTATTCAGGTTCAGTTCCTTCTACTCCTTATACAACAAACGATAAGGGTCAGGGTCCGGCTTGGGCTAACTCATTGTTCGAAGACTTCTGCGAATTCGGTCTGGGTATGGAACTGGCTAACGAAAAGATGCGTGCACGCCTGACAAATGCGATGAACGCAATTATCGCTGCCGACAACGCTCCTGCTGAAGCTAAGGAAGTTCTGAAGGCTTGGGTTGAAAATCAGAATGATGCCGATAAGACAAAAGAACTGGCTCCTCAGGTATTGGCTATTGCTGAAGAAGGTATCACTCACGGCTGTCCGCTTAGCGCACAGATCAAGGAGCTTTCTCACTTCCTGGTAAAACGTTCACAGTGGATTATCGGTGGTGACGGTGCTTCTTACGATATCGGTTACGGTGGTCTTGACCATGTAATTGCTTCAGGTAAGAACGTTAACATCCTGGTATTGGATACTGAAGTTTATTCAAATACGGGAGGTCAGTCTTCTAAAGCTACTCCGGTAGGTGCAATCGCTAAGTTTGCTGCTTCCGGTAAGAGAATCCGCAAGAAAGACCTGGGTCTGATGGCTACAACTTACGGTTACGTTTATGTTGCTCAGATCGCAATGGGTGCCGACCAGGCTCAGACATTGAAAGCGATCCGCGAAGCTGAAGCTTATGATGGTCCTTCATTGATCATTGCTTATGCTCCTTGTATCAACCACGGTTTGAAGAAGGGTATGGGTAAGAGCCAGCAGGAAGAAGCTGATGCAGTAGCATGCGGTTACTGGCATTTGTGGCGTTACAACCCAGCTTTGGAAGAAGAAGGCAAGAATCCGTTCACTTTGGATAGCAAAGAACCGGATTGGAGCAAATTCCAGGACTTCCTGAAGGGTGAAGTACGTTTCGCATCTCTGACAAAACAATTCCCGGCTGAAGCAGGTCAATTGTTCCAGGCTGCCGAAGACAACGCTAAGTGGAGACTTAACAACTATAAGCGTTTGGCTAAACAGCAGTGGGGCGTTGAGGAATAATTGATTATTTGATCATCTAAATAGTAAAACGGAATCTTCGAAAGGAGGTTCCGTTTTTTTGTATAAGCTAAATAAATCGTACCTTTAGCGAAAATAAACAAACAAATAAATGGCAAAAAATAAAAGCAAGCAGAATCAGTTTCAGTTACTCTCTCCTGAAAAGTATATTCGTTTGAAAGCTAGAAATTTACCGATAGAGGTGTGCTATGTATCCGATGACTGGAAAGATGAAAGAGGAGCTGTAGCGGAAGTGATCGTAGTTCGTCGTCGTGCCGGTGGAAATGTTTGCCGAAGAGTTCGGGATCAAACCGGATAAGAGTTTTGCCCTGACGCAATATATACTGGAAGAGGATACGGAAGAGATTCCTTTGATTGAATATAAATATGGGAGAGGTGGCCGCCCTCACCTGGTTGCCCTCTCTTGAGGCAAGTAAATATATCCCTATATTGGAAGAATCCACAGGCGGCGATTTCGGTCTTGAGATATTGGAGGATCGAGATGTGTTCGATGATGATGAATTCGACGACGAATTCGATGATGACGAATTTGATGATGAATATGACGAGGAGGAGGAAGATAAAGATAATAAGACAATGTGAGGTGCACCAATAATAATGTAGTGGGGAATTGATTCGGAATTTCTCAAATATGAATGTTGCGTCGTAGGTAAGGGCGGTTCGCGAACCGCCCTTACGATGTCAATGTAAGCCTGTAAGGCTTTAACAAACCAGCCCAGGGTTCTAACCCTGGGTTTATGAAAACCCGCTCCTGTCTTTCCGCCCTGTAGGGGCGGAACAAGATAAATATCAACCCTTTCTACCTTGTCGCACCCCTACAGGGTGCCTCTGGAAGAGAAGGATTCAAGGGGACCCAGGGTTCTAACCCTGGGCTAATTTGTTACAGGCCTACAGCCTGAAGGCACCGTCGCCAACTAGCTCATCCTATAATTAGCAGATAGCTCAAATCTTTCTAAAATTGAATCTGTGCATTCAAAAACGGGAATTGTGCCTGGTGCCAATATGGATAAACGGGGGTGACCTGGCTGGCATTATCCAGTTTTTTTACCTGTTCTGGTGTCAGGTTCCAGCCGACAGCCTCCAGATTCTGTTTTAATTGTTCTTCCGTGCTGGCCCCGATTATCAGGCTGGAAACAGTTGGGCGTTGCAGTAACCAGTTCAGCGCACATTGTGCTACCGAATGTCCTGTCTCTTCTGCTATTTCATCCAATACATCCATTATATTATATAAACGTTCGTAGGAAGTAGCTTCATCGGGGATAGGACTTCCGCCCCGAGCCACACGTCCGTCGGCCGGTATCGGATTGTTGCGCCGGTATCTTCCGCCAAGGCGTCCCGCTGAAAGAGGACTCCAGATGATGGAACCTACCTTCTGATCGATTCCGAGCGGCATTAATTCCCATTCAAACTCCCTGTTGAGCAAAGAATAATGAACCTGCTGTGCCACATAACGACTCCAGCCATAGCGTTCGGAGACAGACAAAGCCTTCATCAGATGCCATCCGGAGAAATTAGAGCAAGCGATATACCGTATTTTTCCGGCAGTGATCAGATCATCCAGAGCGCGAAGCGTTTCTTCTACCGGCGTATTGGCGTCAAATCCGTGCATATGATAAATATCAATATGATCGGTATTCAGTCGTTTCAAGCTGGCTTCGCAGGCCTCGATGAGGTGGAAGCGGGAAGAACCCATAGCGTTTCGTCCTTCCGGATTCAGGTTGAATGTGGCTTTGGTCGATATCAACAGTTTATTTCTCAGCCCTTCAACAGCTTTCCCCAATATCGTTTCAGAAAGTCCGTCTGAATATGCATCAGCCGTGTCGAACAGGTTTACACCCGCATCGAGGCAAAGGTTTATCATACGCTTGGCTTCGTCCACCTGGGTATGTCCCCATCCTTCGAAACCGTTTGTACCTCCAAAAGTAGCAGTCCCTAAACAAAGCACGGGTACATAAAGTCCCGATCCTCCTAATTGTCTGTATTCCATAGCTTACCTATTAAATTGTTATTAAGATCTTACTTACAAAGGTATATAAAAATCCGCATGTGTTTATTTATTCTTATCTTTGTATCAAATTTAGGTTATTAGAAAAAGTATGGTTAAGGCAATTTTCTTCGATATAGACGGGACGTTGGTCAGTTTTAAGACACATGAAGTACCCCGCTCTACCATTGACGCATTGGATATCTTACGGAAGAAAGGTATTAAAGTTTTTATAGCAACAGGTCGTCATTACAGTTCCATCAACAATCTGGGAGATTTAAAATTTGACGGATATGTCACACTGAACGGTGGATATTGTTTTGCCGGAGAAGACAAAGTGATCTATAAACACAGCATTCCCGACAGGGATATCGATGCGTTGATCCGCTATTTGGAAACTGAAGAGTCTTTCCCCTGTGCTTTTGTCCAGGAAAAAGAAATCTTTATGAATTATAAGGATGAAACGGTGGAAGAAATATTCAATATGCTGAATTTTCCGGAGCCACCTATCCGTCCTCTGAGTGAAATGAAGGGAAAGACGGTTTACCAGTTAGTCTCATTTTTTACTGCCGAACAGGAGAAAAAGATCATGTCTATCTTATCCCATTGCGAATCCACCCGTTGGAATCCGTTGTTTACCGATGTGGTACCTGCCGGAAGCAGTAAGCGGATCGGTATTGATAAAATGCTGGAATACTTTAAGATACCATTAAATGAATGTATGGCTTTCGGTGATGGCGGTAATGATGTAGCCATGCTTCAGCATGCCGGGATCGGGGTTGCTATGGGGAATGCTGACGACGACGTAAAACAATATGCGGATTATGTAACCGATTCCGTTGATGAGGACGGGATATTCAAAGCGTTGAAATTCCACAACATTATTTGAACCAGTGTTGTTATTTATATAGCTAGTATTATTATTAAAAGAAAGACAGACTCATGATAGACGAATTACTTGAATACAACCGGGGATTTGTAGATAAGAAAGGATACGAAAAGTTTATAACGAATAAGTATCCCGATAAAAAGATTGCCATCGTATCCTGTATGGATACTCGTCTGATAGAATTGCTTCCTGCCGCATTGGGCATAAAGAATGGCGACGTGAAAGTCATAAAGAATGCCGGTGCAATCATTTCGCATCCGTTCGGCAGTGTTATACGCAGTCTGATGGTCGCTATTTATGAACTGGGAGTGGTTGAGATCATGATCATTGGTCATTCTGATTGCGGTGCCCAGCATATGGACAGCGACGAGATGATCGAAGCAATGAAGAAACGGGGTATTCCCGCTGAGCGAATCGATATGATCCGTTACTGCGGAATCGATTTTAAATACTGGCTTCGTGGGTTTGACTCGACAGAATGCTCAGTAAAAGATACAGTCGAACAAGTTCGCAACCATCCGTTGATTCCTACCGATATTACGGTTAGAGGATTTGTAATTAATTCAGTTACAGGTGAATTAACCGAAGTAGAGTAGGGCGGCTATCTTCTGAAAATCTATTTCTATAGATTAAATAAATGTAAAGATAGAAATAATTTATATGTTTTATAGCATAGTTTCGGAAAAAGTGCTTATCTTTGCACTGTAAACAAAAAGAAAAGATTAAGGTTTAGGTTAATTATTAACGAGTCTTCCAAGCGTGGAAGACATAAAAAAGTAAAGATTATGATGACAAGTAGAAATGAAGAAAATCTTCGTACTTTAGCGATGTTGCGTTATCAGGCTGATCGTTATCAGTCAATGAGAAATGGTACAATGAGTCAGCGAGTAAATGCTGAAATCCGTCGCCTGTTAGATGAAATGGGCGCTAACGCAAAAAATTAAACAAAAAGAAAGTATATTATTTTGATGTATTCTCTTCACCAGGGTCTTTTATAAGACTGGTGAGAGATCGAAAGATGGGCATTCGACGCTGACAGAACAGCGAAGATTAGCCTTTTTTTATTTTCTATCCCTTACAATTCTTCGATTTATCTTTTATCTTTGTCTTGGAAAACGAAGATAGGCTGCATTCGGTATAATCAAAACAAGTTTTGCTTCTGCTCTTATTTGCACTATCTTTGTAACCGGAAGCTGAAACTAAGTATTTCCGATAATTTGTAAAACACAATCATACAATGAAAAGAACAGGTTTATTTGTAGCATCCGTCATGCTATCTACCACTCTTTGGGCACAGTCGCCTGTAGAAAAAGGACTGAACACCATTAATAAGGAAAACGCGGAAGCCTATATCGGTTTCTTAGCCAGTGACGAACTGGAAGGGCGTGAAGCCGGTTGCCAGGGAGGAAGGATTGCTGCCGAGTATATCGTTTCCAACCTGAAGACAATGGGCATCGCTCCCTTGAATGAGTCTTATTACCAACCTTTCGAGGCTTATAATAAGGAACGCCAGAAGAGGGGACGTTTCCAGGTGCATCCTGATTCGATCGCCCAACTGAAGCAAGGCGTACATCAGAAGTTATCCATGCGTAATATCCTGGGTAAGATAGAAGGGAAGAATCCGAATGAATATGTTATCATCGGGGCTCATTATGATCATCTGGGATTCGATCCGATGCTAGACGGTGACCAGATCTATAACGGAGCGGATGATAATGCTTCGGGCGTATCGGCTGTCCTTCAGGTTGCAAAAGCATTCCTGGCATCCGGTGAGCAACCGGAACGTACGGTGATCTTTGCTTTCTGGGACGGTGAAGAAAAAGGATTGCTGGGTTCTGAATACTTTGTGCAGAATTGTTCTTTCCTGAAAGATATAAAGGGATATTTGAATTATGATATGATCGGCCGCAATTCGAACGAAGCGGTTCCCGAGCAGGTCGATTATTTCTATACGGAAGCAAACAAGGCTTTCGGTGACTGGCTGAAGAATGATATCAAGAAATATGGCCTGAACCTGAAACCTGTTTATCACCCCTGGGACAAGCCGGTAGGAGGGAGTGATAACGGTTCTTTTGCCAAACGCGATATCCCTATTATCTGGTATCACACTAACGGTCATCCTGACTACCATATGCCGAGCGACCATGTCGAAAAGATCAACTGGGACAAGATCGTAGATATTACAAAAGCCTCTTTCCTGAATATGTGGAATCTGGCGAATGAGAAGAAATATTAGTGTTGAATATAAAAAAGGAGAGGATCTTTCAATTTTTGAAGTGAAACAACCTCTCCTTTTTAAAAGCTTAATCAAAACTTTTTACAGTAAAAGTAAACTGCAACGTTGAGCATAATGGAATATACGGATTGGAGTAATTACGATCCCCGTATCCCAACTGATAAGGGATTATAGCATCCACTCTTTCTCCTTTACGGATTTTCGGCAAAAGAGCAGCCAGGCCCTTAATCAGATTCGGACTGTCCAACTCTAAAGTCTGATCTATCGGATTACCATCTTTATTACCTACAATAACTGTTTGGGAAACCGGAATTACTCCTAACATAGAAACTTTTACATCAGAATCTATCTCAGGGAAAGAATCTATTTGACTCGTTTCCAGTATACGATACAAAAGCGTATCTTCATCCACGACCAATCGCTGATACAGCAATTGTCCGTCATCCTCTACATCTTCCTTTTTTTCCTGAAAATATTTCTGATTATCGGCAATCCATATTTTCTCCTCTTCTGTATGAGCCGGTATCGTCTTTTCATCGTCATCACCACAAGCCGATAGGCCAATCACCATCACTATTATCCAATACAGGATCACATTAATCGATTTCATTTTTACTCATTTTGTTAAATTATGCAGTACATTTATATAGTGAATAAAGGCTGTCGAAAAAGTTTCTCGACAGCCTTTGCAGTTATGTAGCATTAAGCTAATGTTTATTGCAAAGCATTTCCATTATGGTTCTCAGCAGCAGTGGTACGAGTTGTCCACCAAACCGGAGTATCATATGTATTCTTATGAGCTACTTTTTCAAAGTTTTCACCATTGTTAGTCAACTCGCTGGACGGATAGAACATACGTTCCTGGAATACAACGTTAGGAGTAGCAACGAATGGCAGTTCTCCATCGAAATCCTTTATCAAACGGCGAGCTTCATTATAAATCTCATACGGATTCATGATATTCATGTGACAGAACTTCTGATCAAAGATGAATTTCAATTTGTCTTTTGTCGATGCCAAACTAACAAATTTGTTAGCTGCCAGTTCTGTATAATCGGCTAGATGAGCCTCATCCAAATCTGGAGCTTTAGCCTTTTCCTGAACATATAGAATGCTTGGTAGGGAAGATTCATTATAACTCATATCTTTATTAACCTTATAATAGAAACGAGTTGATGCGTCAATCGCTTTTTTAATACATTCTTTGACATTAATATTGCCAAATTCCCCGGGCCAACGTACAGCAGCTTCTACTAGTGTCAAGTTGGTCTCTGTCGATCCCATTACAGGAAATTTCATATCGAAATTGAAATAAGTACGTCGGTTATACATCGTTGGAATACGTTCCGGATTCCACGGATTGGAAACCACATCATTAAAATTGTACATATCATTTAATTCCTGTTCCGTATAGTATTTAGGAAGTTCGCTCTCTGCTTCCTCTATTGTTAGTGGCAAACCGATATAGCGTCCGTGAATATCAGTTTGGAACATAGCATACAAACGCGGATCAAAATCATGACGAGTAATACCGTTTTCATCCCCTGGTTGATATTCATAATTCATGATATCTTTAATGATTGTTTCCGGTGCACCTGCTTCATATCCACGTTCATCAAGTCCACGGAAGAAAGTCAATTCGAATGCATGTGTTTTATCCTGCTCTTCAAAACCTATATCATGTGAATATTCTGTCAACATACGGTTTTCTGCAACCAATTCCTTAATAGTTGAAATGGCTACGTCCGGTTTTACATGACACAAACGCATTGCCATACGCAAACGTAAGGAATTAGCCATACGAATCCATTTGTCCAAGTCGCCTGCACATAACAAATCGACAGAATTAAACGCAGCCTTTTCTGAGTCAAATTCAAATTGGAATGTAGATAGATCAGCTGCAGCTGTTTTCAGACGGGCCATAATGTCCGTATAGATTTCTTCCTGGGTATCGTATTTCGGATAGAACTTTTCTTGAAAAGCGCCACCTGCTTCGGAATAAGGTATATCGTCATACAAGTCTGTTGAGCGCTGGAAAGCATAACATTGAATAATGTCACAACAACGCATGTACACTTCATTTTTAGCCTTCTCTTCGTCTGACATACCCTGATACAGCAATTTCATACCATTGATTTCCTTGCTATAATTAGTGTTGGTCTGTTCAAATATAAATGTGTTAAACGGTGTACCAGACCAACCATCCCACGGACGGACAATCGTATTGTTTTGGGTTCTGTCCAGATACAACGGGCTAACACCTAATCCCAACATTTTACCAAATCCTCTCATATAATGGTAAGTGGCACCATAGTCATAACGGAACAAATGTCCCTTTGTCTGGGCGGAAGCAAACAGCAAACTAAAGTCAGCTTCTGTCAATTTATCCGGATTATAAAATTTTTCATCCAGTGTGTCACACGACACCATTGCTCCGGTTACGGTAACACCTAAAACCAAGCTGGTTATATATTTTTTGATTGTATTCATATTCTGTTATCTGATTTAGAATGAAACATTAAGACCCAAACCAAAGCTACGGACACCCGGGATACTGGTAACCTCTGTAAATGAGTTGGTTCCCTGTGTAGATTCCGGTGTTACATTCGGGATAGCCTTGTAAAGGTAGCATAAGTTATTCGCAAAGACATTGAGACGTGCACTTTGAATTTTGAACTTTGACACAAAACTTTTCGGTAAATTGTAGTTAAATGACAAAGAACGTAAAGCAATGTAATCACTTTTGTAAATCTGGTCTTCACACAAATCCATACCTCCTTGCCAATATAACTGAGAGTAATATTGTTCTGCAGTAATCAGTTTTTCATTCTGTTTTCCATCACTGGTAACACCCGGTGTGATCACACCATCATGCAAAATGAACGGATAGAAGGAATCAGCAGGAACGGCAGCAGAATGACTGTCCAGCAGAATGCGTTCGCCGGCTGTATTGACATAATAAGGCAGACCGCCACGGGCTTCATCACGATATTTTAATGATTCAACACCAGAACCATTACCTAACAAATACATATTCGTCTGCGAAATCATGGTTGCACCGAACTGGAAGTCAAAGACTGCACTTAAAGAGAAATCTTTATAAGAAAGGCTCGTTGTAAGACCTCCGACAATATCCGGTGTAATTTTACCAACCTTTATCATCTGCGTCTTATCAAAGTCCCAAACACCGGTACCCTGATTTACGATACGGTTACCTTGTTCGTCACGCTGATACGGATAAATATAGATTTCACCATATTCACCGTTAGGAATACTACGAACAGATGCACCTGTAGCACCCCACATATCCAATTGGTTAATGCCTTTACCTAACTTCTTAACTTTTGTTGAATAATTAGCCAAGTTAAGTCCTACTTCCCATGTCCAATCTTTAGTCATGATCGGCTTTGTATTCACCGAAAATTCAATACCACTTTGGGCGATATCACCAGCATTCATGCGAACTTCGGTCAAACCGGAAGAAGAAGGCACTGTCAACTTCGTGATCTGGTCGTATGTATTATTATGGAAGAAAGAGAAATCTACACCAATACGGTTGCCCGGTAAAAATGCACCTTCTAAACCGATTTCATATTCGCGTTTACGTTCTGGTTTCAGATTAGGAACCGGAAATCCGCCATTCGCTGAAGCAAAGTCGGCTGGTGGCAAATAACTCGGCAAAGACATAGTCGGTTGTCCGCCATAAGCACCTAAGGAGAAGTCTACGTTTCCATAATAACGAGGTCCAGGACGACCAACATCGGCCCAAGAAGCACGTACCTTACCAAAATTCAGGCTTGGTATATCAAATGCCTCTGTAAAAATCCATGATAAGCTGGCACCTGGATAGAAATAATGGTTATTTTCCGGAGGAAGGATAGAAGACCAGTCGTTACGTGCCTGAATTTCCAAATAAACCTGATTAGCATAAGCTAATTGGGCAGAAGCAAACACGCTTAACAACAAGTCATTTCCACGAGTACGGCTAGAACGTGGTCCGAAATCTTCACGAGTATTACTCAAAGAGAACCAGTTTTCAATAGCGAAAGTTTCCTGTACCGATTGTTCCTGATATTCTTCTTTATTATACTTTACAGCACCACCGACCATGGCAGACAAATCCCAAACGTCATTGAATGTCTGATTGTAGTTGAAAGAAGATTGGCCATACATAATCATGTTACGTTGACTTGCTATTTGATACCAACCTTGTTTATTTTCGTAAGACAACGGTTTGCTGACATGTTGTTTGATTTCCTGATCGGATACAGTCCAGTCGATACCGCCCAATGTGGTCCAGGAGAACTTATCATTGAATTTAACATCAACATTCAAGGACTGAATCAAATGGTTACGGTCATAGTCGTTTGAGTTACGTAACTGTGACCAATAATAACCAGAAAAATAACTTGTATAAGGTGCAAACTGTGTAACAGGCTGGTTCATACTGAAATAGTTGTAACCGTCTTCTGTCAGATAAGAGTCTTTGATCAAGTTGACATCCTGTTCACGTGGAAAACCATATGTAGCAAAACTCTGCATAGCATACGGTGCATTGTGATCTTTTGTATTTGAGAAGTTAGTGTTCATCTTAACCTTGATCCAGTCGTTTGCCTTCAAATCCGCAGCGAAACTGAATGAGTGAGCTTTATTATCAGCACCTAATGATATCGCGTTATAATCACGATAATTGTAAGATAAACGGAAGGAACCTAAGTCGCCACCATTACTCAATGCAAAATTCACATTTGTTTGACCACCTGTACGGTATAAGTCCCTTTGATTATTTTTCTGAGCGGAATAAGAACGGTACTGTCCATCCCACCATAACAACTGACGGCCATCCAAGCGAGGACCAAAATTGTAACTGGAGCCTCTCCATAGTGATTCAACCGTCTGTCCGGTTACCGGGTCTGCCATGGTATAGAAACCGTCTTTAGAAATTTCTTTCAAAGCCGCAGTACCGGCACTCGAACCTGTACCAAATTCATTCTGCAACTCAGGTAAATATGCTGCCACATTCCAGGAATGGTTGATACCGAAATCAATGCCTAGTCCCTTTTTACCACCGGTTTTAGTTGTAATTAACATAACACCGTTAGCACCTTCTGATCCATACAATACAGCAGCTTTTGCACCTTTCAGGATTTCAATGGAGGCGATATCTTCCGGATTGATGTCATTTAAACCTGTACCATGGTCACCACCGGTACGGCTGTTGGTAGACTGTCCTGTATTTTCATCATGAATAGGAATACCATCCACAACAATCAGCGGACGCGTAGAAGAATCTTCTGTCAGAGAAATGGCATTACGAACCTTAATATTCATACCACCAGAAGGGCCTGATGCAGTAGATTGCAACTGCAAACCAGAAGTTTTTCCATACAAAGCCTGCATCGCATTCATAGGTGTACCGGCTTCGGTTAGTTCTTCACCTTTCACACTACTTACAGAATAACCCAGGGCTTTCTTTTCGCGTTTGATACCCAAAGCTGTAACGACTACTTCATCCAATTTTTGAGCGTCTTCAGCTAATTTGACTTTCAAGACTGGTTGACCTGTGTATTTGATTTCCTGGGTAGCATACCCGATAAAAGAAATCTGAATAACGTCACCATTCTTTACTCCTTCCAATGTAAAATTACCGTCCATGTCGGTAATCGATCCATTAGTTGATCCTTTCACTACAACTGATGCTCCGGTTACAGGACCGAATTCATCTTCAACTACTCCCGTTACTTTCCCAGTCTGTTGGGAAATACTTGTTTTTGGCATTGCTGCAACCGTATTCGCAGATACATATCCGGGAATACCCAGTGTACCGGCTAGCAGCAATAAGCCTACAGGCTTAAAGTTTTTCAACATAATTGATGGTTTTTATTTGAACATACAATAGCCATTGCTTTGGCGAAACAATGGTCTGTTCTAATTCTCATTAGATATAATTTTCAATAATTCTTTAGCACCAAGTGTTTTTTTAGTTGGCGTTGTTACCTTAGTACTAAAAGAACTCTGTACATTTTATATCCGCGACAAATATATGAAATAATTATTACCCTGTGTTATTTTTCGTCAAAAAAATATCACAAGATTTTGTTTTTAACACATTGGCTAACAATATTCA
>NZ_JAMOKT010000072.1:0-32273 GCF_023656795.1 Parabacteroides caeci | reverse complement strand
AAGCTATATCGTTATTAGTTAATAATGAATTTGATACAATACAAAGTTAACTAAAATGGTATAGCTTTTGTAGTGCTATCTCGTGCTATCCGTCTTTTCCGATTTTAAACATAGGAACTATTTCTTTTTATCGACTAAACCATGCTGACGCTGTCCGGTCGGTTTGCGGCGGGTCAGGTTGTCGCCCAGGTCGGCACGCATATCGTCGGCTATCTTCATCAGGCGTTGTGCCACTTCGGGATATTGGGAGATCACGTCGTACCGCTCACCCGGATCACGACGCAGATCGTAGAGCACGGCCTTGCGGATTTCCTTCACGGTCAGATTGCCCGGCTGACCGTCGTTGCCCGGTACATACTCTTCGTAGGTAGCATGCTTGTGGGGGAAGATCAGCTTGAATGTTCCGTCGGTAACGGCTTCGAGGTCGTTTTTATTGAAGTAGTAAACGAAAGAGGTACGTGGATTGGCATCCTTCTCACCTTTGATGAGAGGCAGCAGGCTGACTCCATCGATCTTATGCGCAGGAAGCGGTGCCTGGCTGATCTCGGCAATTGTCGGGAAAAGGTCGATGTTGGAGGCCAGCTTGTTGCAGCTTGTACCCGGTTCGATCTGTCCTTTCCAGTACATTACACAGGGCACGCGGTTACCACCGTCGAAAGTGGTCGCTTTGGCTTCGCGCAGTCCGCCGGCCGAACCGGCATGGTTGCCGTAGTTTGCCCAGGGGCCGTTATCTGAGGTTAGTACCACCAGCGTGTTTTCTTCCAGACCTTCTTCACGGAGGGCTTTCAAAACTTCTCCAACGCTCCAGTCGATCTCCATCATCACATCTCCGTAAAGTCCCTGCTCACTCTTCCCCTTGAATTTGTCGGAAACGGCCAGCGGCACGTGTGGCATGGAGTGTGCCAGGTAAACGAGGAAGGGTTTGTTCTTGTTTTTGCGGATAAAGTCGACAGTACGGGTAGTATAGTCAGTCGTGAACTTCGTTTGGTCGGTATTGTAACCCGCCACTTCATTCCCATCGATGGTCGGCAGGTCGGGGAAGTTGAACACTTCTCCTTGCTGGGGGTGATAGGGCCACATATCGTTCGAGTAAGGTAATCCGTAGTATTCGTCGAACCCGTTTTGTAAAGGGAGGAACTGTCGGGCATCTCCCAGATGCCATTTTCCGAAGATAGCGGTGCTATAGCCTTTCTGCTTCACTAATTCTCCTAGGGTGACTTCGTCTTCATGGATACCGTAGGGGCTGTTGGGACCCGGTGCACCGGAAAAGCCGATGCGGTTCGGATAACAACCGGTGAGCAACCCGGCACGGGAAGCCCCGCTGATAGGTTGCCCCGCCAGAAAGTGGGTAAAGCGCATCCCTTCGGCTGCCATCTGGTCGATGTTGGGGGTTTTATAACCGATAGCTCCGTTGAAAGAGAAATCGCCATACCCTACATCATCGAGGTTGATCACTATAAAGTTCGTAGGGCCGGTAGCCTGTGTACATACAGGAAGGGCGGCACCGACCATCAATAAAGAAAGTGTATGTTTCATTTTATTTTGTTGTTATTTATTGTTAGTTGTATTATCTGCTTCACTCTCCGTCAGCGGCTTCTTCCCGAAGATACATACCGGTCAAGCAGTTGTTTCATCGAACGTACTTTGTCGGGATGGGAAGCTACCAGGTTAAGTTGCTCGGCAGGGTCTTCCTTCAGATTATATAACTGTTCCGCCGGAAGATGCGCGGCCTGCTTCTCCGGAAGCGACCAGCCGCCCGAGCCGTGTGCATCGAGATAGACCCAGTCACCCTGACGCAAGGCGAAATAACCTTCGATGGAATGATGGATTGTGGCTTCGCGCAGCGGTGACGTGTAAGGTTGTCCGGTAAGGATTTTCCAGAAGCTGTAGCTGTCTTCGCCTGCGTTGTCAGCCAAAGACAGACCGGTCATCTCGGCGCAGGTAGCCATCAGGTCGGTCGTGCAGATGACCTCGTCGCATTGCTTGCCTTCTTTTATCTGCTGAGGCCAGGAGACAATGAAGGGGACGCGGTGGCCACCTTCCCAGATATCGGACTTCTTGCCTGAGAAATGAGCATTTGCCCGGTGGCCTGTCTCTTCGATATCTTCCGGATTCCAGCTCGAGCCGTTGTCGCTGGTGAAAACGATGATGGTATTCTCCAGCTGTCCGCTTTCCCTGAGCGCCAGCCGTACCTGACGCACAACGTCATCGACCATACAAACGAAATCACCGTAAACTCCTGCTCCCGACTTACCTTCAAACTCCGCCGAGGGTAGCCAGGGGGTATGCGGGGCGGTAAGCGGGAAATAGAGGAAGAACGGTTCCTTGCGTCCGGCAGAACTGGTGATATATTCAACGGCTTTGCGGGTGAAATGTTGTAGGCAGTCGGCATGATCGAAGTTATCTGCTTTATCGCCGTGACGGTACCACATCCCGCGGGCTTTGTCGTTGCGCCAGGCGGGGGTATGGGTACTGACCGGACTGTTCACCCGCCCATCTTCCACATAGACGTAAGGGGCGATGTCGAGCGAGGCCGGCAAGACATAACTGTAATCGAACCCGTGGTCGGACGGACCTCCGTGGACGGGACCGGCGTAGTCGATATTGCCGGTATCCGTTATGTCCCAGGGATTGCCGGTAAAAACAGGCTTCGTCGTGTCGTGACGCGCCCAGTCGAGTCCCAGATGCCATTTCCCGATACAGGCCGTATGATAGCCGCCCTTACGGAGCAGTGTGGCGACCGTTTCGCGTCCCGGTTCGATCAATGAGGGATCGTGGCCTACCAATACACCGTTTTTCAGGCGCGAACGGAAGGCATAACGGCCGGTAAGTATCCCATAGCGGGTCGGCGTGCTGACGGCCGAGTTGGTATGTGCATCGGTAAATGCAATACCTTCGGCAGCCAGGCTATCAAGAGCCGGGGTAGGTATTTTACATGCGGGGTTATAGGCACGAATGTCGCCATACCCCATGTCGTCCGCCAGGATGTAGACGATGTTGGGAGTTGTTTTCTCCCCGCTGGCCGGGGCTTTCTTCTGTCCGTTGCAGGACGGCAGGAGCAGAAGGGCGGAACCGGCGGCCAATGTGAGTGTTGTTCTCATGATATGTCGTTTTATTTAATGATAATCTCGTCTACGAAAAGGAATGCGCTTTGTCCGGCATTCTTCGTTCCCTCAGGCACACGTGCCGAACGGATGAAGACTTTGACATAGCGGGCATCTACCTGAGCGAAACTGGTCGTATGGGTCTTGATCCCGTCTGCTCCGGCATTTCCTTCCGAAGGGATGGCAGCAGCGGTTATTTCCCGGAATGTCTTGCCGTCATCGGAAATATGTACGGAGATCCCGGCGGCGTCCCATATACCGTCCCGTTTCATAACCAGGGAGTGGAATGTCACTTCGCTTATCTTCCGTGAGCTCCCAAGGTCGATTACCGCTTCCAGATTGTTGCCGATGAAGCCAAGCCAGCGTCCGGTCTTATAGTTGGTGTTGCCGAACAAGCCATCGGTCAGTTCCGGACCGCCGTTAAAGGCATAACGTCCGCTAGGTTTCGTCAGCAGGCTGACCGGATGAAGTACCGACAAGCCTTCGTTGATTTGTTCCGTGAAAACGCGTCCGGGTTGTCCTTCACGGATCACACGGGCTTTCAAGATGGTTCCGGGTACAAGTTTCAGGGGAGCTTCGTATGTCGTGCTGCCTGAGGAGGGTTCGTTTCCGTCTACCGTATAAACGATCCGGTAATCGTTACCCGGGGCTGTCAATTCGGTTTTCAGGTTTCCTTCCTCCGGCACAGGTACAAAGGTGGTTTGCACATCCTCGATATGGCGGGCATAGTTGTATCCTATGCGGTCGTATAGTTTCACAAAGCGGAACAGGCGGGGCATAAACCCGCTGAAGTCCTTCTGCTCCGGGTTCAGCCATTGTACTTCCGCCAAGGCTGCCATACGGGGCAGGGTCATGTATTCGACCTGCTTGTAGGTGGTCATGTATTCGCTCCACAGGTTGGCCTGTGCACCGACGATGTATTTTTGCTCTTCCGCAGTTAGCTGGTCGGCCGGGACGGGTTCGAAAGAATAGACCTTCTCGACGGGCAGGTAACCGCCGTTGGCGAGAGGTTCTTCTTCCACACGATCGGTCTGGTAGAAGTCGAAATAGACAAAGCCGTTCGGACTCATAATGACCGGGTGTTTTTGCCGGGCGGCTTCGATACCGCCTCCCATGCCGCGCCAGCTCATGACGGTTGCCTGCGGGGCAAGACCTCCTTCCAGTATCTCGTCCCAACCGATGATTTGCCGTCCTTTGCTGTTCACAAAGCGTTCGATACGGGTCATGACATAGCTCTGCAAACGGTTTTCGGCCGTGTGTTTGTTGTCGGCTTTCAATCCTTCGGCTTTAATGCGGGCCTGGCATTTCGGGCATTTCTCCCAACGTACCTTCGGACATTCGTCTCCTCCCACATGGATATATTCGGAAGGGAACAGGTCGATTACCTCTGCCAATACATCTTCCACAAACGACAGTGTTTGGTTGTTGCCGGCACACAGCACATCGTCTTTTACTCCCCAACGGGTACCGACCTCGTAGGGACCTCCGGTGCATCCCAGTTCAGGGTAAGAGGCTAGTGCCGCACTCATGTGCCCGGGTAAATCTATCTCGGGAATGATCGTGATATACCGCTCGGCGGCATAGGCGATCACATCGCGTATTTCGTCCTGTGTGTAAAAGCCTCCATAAGGTTTGCCGTCATATTCGTTGGTATTCCGTCCGATAACGGTCTCTTTACGGATCGAACCGACCTCTGTCAGACGTGGGTATTTCTTTATCTCGATACGCCATCCCTGGTCATCAGTCAGATGCCAATGCATCGTATTGACATTATGCAGGGCAAGCATGTCGATAAAGCGTTTCACGGAGTCGACGGTAAAGAAATGGCGTCCGACATCGAGCATCATGCCGCGGTAAGCGAAACGGGGATGGTCGTTGACTGTGGCTGCCGGCAGTTCTATCGGTATCCGGTCGCAAACGGGTAAGGATTTACGCAGGGTTTGCATCCCATAAAAAATGCCTGCAGGGGTGGAACCGGCTACTTCAACCGCATTCTCTGTCACTACCAGTCGGTACCCTTCTTTCTCTTTTATCTGTTTATCTGTCAACAGGCGTATAAGTTTTCCCGATGCATCATTTTCCTCTTTAACCGGCAGGCGGAAACCGGTAGCTTCTTCGATATAGCCGGATAGAAGCCGGGCATTATGAGACAGGGCGGAGTCTCCCGATGGGTAGACAATGGTTGTTTTACCGGTCAGGAGAAACGGATTTCCCTGTTTTATAGCAATCTGTTTAGGCAGGGGGATAACTTCGTAATTTCCCGAGACAGGCTTTTGCGGTGAACAACTTGCCGTAAGCAAAACAACCGCAGAGAGAAGTACGGGTACTTTTATTCGTATATCCATAGTTTACTTTTTCTTTAATGGTATCTGTACGTTAAACGAGCTTCCGTCGTATTTCTTGTTCACGTCTCCGATGGAACAGGCAGAATATAGTACCTGAGGATCATCGTTTTTATCCAGCAATAACTGCGGACGTTCGAGGCGGTGAACCTTCACTGTATCGCCCGAGGTCAAAACCAGTTCCTTCTTCATGAACAGGGAGTTTTCGGGTAGCTTCCAATCGATGCCGTCTTCCGAATACATAATAGCCAGACAAGGACCAGACTGCGTGAAATGTCCGGTGAAGTCTTTGAATACGGCATAGAAAAGACGGTCTTTCCGGTTATACCACACATAAGGATCTTCAGCTGAAAGTTTTTGTCCGTCGGTCGAAGGCAGGTCGAACACGACGGTATCCAGCGGAATGAAAGGCCCTGTCGGCGAGTCGCCGAGCGCAACTCCGTGCACTCCGCGCCAATGCGGATCGTACATATTTCCTTTGAAGTAAAGAAGGTATTTCCTGTCGGACGGGCGGTAAACAACCGAGGGGTTTACCACGATGATGTTGTCCGGCTTCGGCAGGGTTCCTTCGGGAGACGGGTCGACTATATCGTTAGGTTTAACCCTTGTCCGGGGCGAGAGCAGTGGGGTTTTGCTTTTCACGAACTCGCCTTTCAGTAATTTGTCGAACGAATCGAACTCGAGGACACCGATACAGAGCATCTGCTGGATGCGGCTTCGCTGGTCTAATGTGTCGGCCTTCGATTTTACAGGCAGGTTGCCGGCGTCTTTACCTCCTACATAATAGAGGTAGTATTTATTGCCAAAGCGGCGGAGATGCGGGTTCATAACGGTCTGTGCATCCCAGGAAGAGGTGTCGGGCGTAAAACCGTCCGCATTCAGGAAGAAGCCCAGTTGCCTGAAACCGGCGTCAGGGCGATCGGATACAGCCAGTCCCATCTTGGAGCCATACACCCAGGCGTTATTGAACGGATACTCTCCGGCTTCAGGCGCCGAATAAACCATATAATATTTCCCGTCTTCTTCTGATTTCAGGACGGAAGCGCCCCACATAAAATGTCCGTCGACACTGAATGCGGAAGGACCTTTGCCGATCAGGCTTTCTCCCTTTTGAACAATCCCGATGTCGACCGGCGATGCCTCATAACTGCAATGGGGTACATTTGCTTCCCGGCAACCGACAAGCAGGGTGATAATACTAATACCTATTAATTGTTTATACATTGTTATATATCTTTTACTTATCATTTAGATGCTTCTTTTGGATAATTCGGGCTGTAAAGCAATGTTTTATCCCGTTTGACGAGTTGCCCGTTTTTAACAAAGCCGTCTCCTCTTTCCTGGAGGTGCTGCACCATCTCCTTCCGCATTTCCGATAATTGTTTCCGGTAGCGATCTGTTTTTGCCAGATCTTTCTTCTCGCCCGGATCGGTTGTCAGGTCGAACAATTGTTCTTCGCCGGAGTGCATGAACCAGATGTATTTGATCTTACCGTCGGTCAATGCGCACCAGTAGTTATCGGGCGAATAACAGGTTGCATGCTCCAAGTCGATGTATTTCCGCCATTCATCTTGTTTTCCGGTAACCAGTTTAAGCAGAGATTTTCCGTCCATATCGGCAGGGACTTCTCCGCCGGCTATCTCCAGGAAGGTGGGAAGGAAGTCACGCAACTCTACCGGTTGTTCCACTTTGGTTCCCGTCTTTATTTGTTTAGAAAGGGAAGAGGGCCATTTCACGACATAAGGCACTTTGGTCGATCCTTCATAGGCATAGGTTTTACGCCAATGATAGTGGTCGCCCAGCATATCACCGTGGTCGGCAGTAAAGCAGATCAATGTATTGTCGTACATTCCTCTTTCTTTCAATGCCTTGATAATCTCTCCGATTTGGTCGTCGATAAAAGTAACATTAGCATAATAGTGCCTGCGGGAATTGATGGCATATTCGTCGCCCAGATTAGCAAATGCTGCATCTTTTTTTACCTGGTCCGGTTCTTTGCGTTCCGCATATTTACCGCACCAATCGCCTACCGAAGGAGCAGGGATATCGGTATTCTTATACATATCGAGATAACGCTGCGGTGGATCGTACGGACTGTGCGGGCGGGCAAACGACACTTTCAGGAAGAGGGGTTGATCGTTGTCATAATTACGGATCAGTTCGCAGGCAGTCTGTCCTGTCCAGGTCGTGGGATGCAGTCTTTCATCTAATTGATAGACACCGGCGGCATGGTCGTTCCAGCCGATACCTGTTTGGTCGGGATTTTTGCCCGGTGCGTTCAGTTGGAACCATTCGCGGTAATCGCTTATGAAATCAGGACTTTCACTGCGTCCGCTCTCATCGACCAATGTTGCATGGAAGCCGTGTAATGTTTTCTGTGGGAACCAGTGCATCTTTCCAATACCGAACGTATAATATCCCAGGTCGCGCAACATCTGTGGCATCTCGTACTTATATTCGGTTGCCACCCGGCCGTATCCCAGCATCCCGTGGTTCCAGGGAGACAGGCCGGTCAACAGACCGGCACGTGCCGGTGTGCTGCTTGGGGTTGAAGAGTAACCGTTGATAAAAAGTGTTCCCTCTTCTGCCAATCGGTCGATATTGGGAGAGATCACAGCTTCGTTACCCATGCAGTGCAATGCGTCTCCGCGATGCTGGTCGCTCATGATAAAGACTATGTGGGGTTGCCGGGTTGCTTTTGCCGGGTTGATAACCTTTTTTCCCCCCTCGTTTTTCCCTGTTTTACCTTCGGATGCCTGAGCCAATGAATACCCGTTGAAGCCGACTCCTGCTACTAACGAGCTTTTGATAAAATCACGACGTTTCATACTATTTATTGTTTTGTTATATTCCACCAGTCTTGCCCTACTTTGTCGTAGGACTCGCGGCCGTATTCTTTTCCGGAAAACGAGCTTTCGTAACTTTCCAGTTGTATCGACAAAACTTTACATAATCGTTTGGTGATATCGGGCAACTGTTCCGCCAGGTTATACTTTTCATACGGATCATCTTCTATATCATATAATTCATATTGACCTTCCGAATAGTATAACTTATAGTTTCCTTCCATCACAGCCCCCTGGTGTCCCGAACAGAATACCAGTTCTTTCTTTTTTTACCTGTGACTTTCCTGTCATTAATGGCCAAAAAGATTCACCATCCAACTTACGTCCAGTGGGATAAGCGATTCCAGTTATATCCAGCAAAGATGGTAAATAATCGGATGTTGAGCAAGGCTCCTTTAATACTAGAGGCGTTTTTATCCGATCCGGCCAGACCATCAAAGCAGGAACTCTTATTCCTCCTTCATGTAGGGAACGTTTTTTCCCTTTATAATCTCCTGCCGTACCCGGTGTATTCAGTTCAGGTCCGTTGTCGCTGCAAAACAATATAATCGTATTTTCATACACCTGCCTGTTTTTCAGAAAAGAGACCAGGCGACCTATCTGTTCGTCCATAGCGGTAATACAGCCATAGTAATTTCTTTCTTCCAAAGGATAGTTCCGGTATAAGGCAGTATGTTCGGGACCCGCCACACAAGGCAGGTGAGGTGTGTGGAACCATACGACACTGAAGAAAGGTATCTTCTCTGTAACCGAGCGGTCGATAAAAGGCAGGACCCGATCGATAATGATCCGGCTATCGTCTCCCGTCAGTCCTTCCGTTTCCCTGTTTCCGTTTATGTCCCAATAGGCGGTACCATAAGACAAGGCTGTGTCTTTCTCCTGCATATAATCCCAAAACCGACCGTTGTTTTCGCGGGGTTTGACCATCGGATCGAATGTCGGGACTTTCGACTCTGTCACAAAGGCTACATCATAACCATGCAACACTGGCGGATTGTATAAGTGTTTGTTTTCCGGACGTCCCCTGTTGGCATCCGTCTCTGTTGCGGTCAGTGTTCCCAAATGCCATTTACCGAAATGACCTGTTTGATAACCGGCAGCCTTTAACAACTCTGGCAATGTGATCTCTTCAGGTCGTAAAATACCTTCATTGGCTGAAAATACGCCTGTTCTGAAAGGATTACGCCCGGTAAGCACGCTTGCCCGGGTTGGTGACGACAAGGGACCTGCCGAATAAAACCGTTCCATCTTCACTCCTTCGGATGCCAGTTTGTCCAGAACCGGAGTTCTGATTATCTTATTTCCGTTGAAACCGACATCCCCCCAACCAAGATCATCGGCCATAATCAAAATAATATTAGGTTGCTTGGTTGTCTGTTGGGCTTGGATGGCCAAGAAGGGGAAAAAAATACCGCTTGTTGTTAGAATCGCTTTCTTCATGATATCATAATAAAAAGGGAGCGTATCAAAGCCTTTTAGCATAGCTTTTGATACACTCCCGGATAGAACTTGTTACCAACCCGGATTCTGTTGCAGTTCCGGATTCAGTGTTATTTCATTTGTCGGGATACAATTCAGGTAATCCCTTTTTTCGTTGAACTTATAACCGTCCGGCAATGATTTCTGGAAAGGATCCATAAAGCCTTCATTATCTACCGGAGTCACGATCGGTTGTGACCATTCGTCAGCTTTGAAAGGATATCCTTTAGGACGTTTGCCCTTGAATAACTCATGGGCAGCCCACCGGCGGTAGTCGTCGGAACGGAAGCCTTCCGCAGCCAGTTCGACGCGTCTTTCCCGGCGGATTTCATATAATTCGTCTGAAACGGGATAACCGCAATCTAATTTTTCAATGGCAGAGAGATTCTGAGGTATACTGAAATCCGGCATTCCGGCACGTTGTCGCAAAAGATTGATTGATTTTGAATAATCGACATTTCCGTCTAACTCATATTTTGCTTCTGCGTAATTTAACAGTGCTTCTGCATATCTGAAGATAATTGCACCGGTCTGGGACGCTCCTCCAAAGCCGGCTCCTGAACCATCCGACAGAGGATCGACGCCTTTTCTCAACTGGAAACCGGTTGTGTTCATAAATTCACCGGAGTTGTCAAGATAGGGTTTCTGAAATATGTTCTTACCATATTGGCTATTATTCCACATTACATCTCCCGGAATCCAGATCGTTTGTTTGAGGCGACTGTCACATTCCGTGGCAATTAATGACAGGTAATCGCTACCTTTGACTTGACTACCTGCCTGTTTGTAATCATAAACCCGACCATTTTTTGTCAGATAAGAAGATACCAGGTCTAATGTCACATGTGCGTTGTTGGTTCCAACGGTCAGATATGACAAACAGTTGTGGGCCATATTGAGTCCTTTATCATAATCTTTCCATAGCAACACTTCTTTGATCGGTTTATAATCTTCGCGGCCCATCAAATAGGCATAATCTTCATCCGGATTACCAGTAGAATAAATACCGACAGAATATTTGCCGGGAGACATCAGTTCCTCAGCTGCTTCTACTGCCGCTCTGAAATATTTATCGGGATCTGTATTGGCTGTAGCGAAGACCGTACCTTTATGGTATTTCTGCCATGTTCCTTCAAATAGGGCAACCCTCGATTTAAACAGCAAAGCAGTTTCTTTACTCAAACGGTTGCTTCCTCCCGGTGCTTCGGATAACGGTGACAGGTATTCCACTGATTTATCGAGACAATATAATATGGAATCGACAACTATTGTCCGCGGAACACGCGGCGCATATAATTCCGGAGAATCCATTTCCAGCGTTTTTGAGAACCAGGGTACGTCTCCGTAGGCTTTTACTTTTTCAAAATACAAATACGCTTTGAAAAAATAGGCTTCACCCAGGAAATGGCTGTATTCGTTGATATCGTCTTTGCATTTGGAGTAATTATCGAAGAAGAAATTCACCGAGCGTATTTTATCCCATTCCCAATGTCCGTTTCCTTTTGAGGTCACTACCGACCTTGAATTATTCAGTATATCATTCGGGTTGGTAGTAATCATATTGTCGGAGCCTTTGTTGGCGTCCCAACCGAAAATACCGAGATAACCGCCTTCGGCACCGCCTCCCGAGAAGGAAGGAAATACTGTATAGAACTGTAATGTATAGTTCTCCAGATCTTTTGAAGTGCTCCAATAAGAGTCGTTCCCGATCTGGTCCAGCGGAGCTTTATCCAACAAGCCGTCGCAGGAAGAAAACAACAGGGGGAGGCTGGCAATACTTGCTAATATAATATTTTTCATTTTTATCATTTTTAAAATTGTAAATCTATACCAAACGCAAACACAGATTGAGCAAAGTGAGATTTGGAATCTCCTCTGGCTTTACTGTCATCCAATTTTTTAGCAGTCTCCGGATCCATTCCTTTCGGGAATCTACCGGTAATAGTGAACAAATTCTCTCCGGTAAAGAAGAAGCGTACTTTTTCCATTTTGATCTTCTCCGTTATATTTTTAGGGAGGGAATAACCAAACTGCAAATTCTTTAAACGAAGATAGGCTCCGTTCTGAAGATAGCGTGATTGGGCCTGGTAGTTTTTATTCCTTTCGTTGGATAAATAGGGACGAGGGAAATAAGCATTCGTATTTACGCCCAAGCCCACATACTTCTCAGATTCTACATCTCGATAATAATCCAGATGTTCCGGAAAAATAGAACATTGTGCCCAGGAATCGAAGCCCCAGAACATATTGCCGGTAAGCCACAGATCACGTTTGGCGACTCCCTGGAAGAAAACCGACAAGTCAAAATTCTTATAATCGGCTCCTAAAGTCAGGCCGAACTGATACCGTGGAGTCATATTTCCTATTACTTTCAGGTCACCATGATCGTCGAGTGTATTTTTACCTTTGTCGATCACCCCGTCATTGTTTCTGTCTACATATTTCACATCTCCTGTTCTCCAGGTCGGATAGAAGAAATGTTGTGATTTGCTATCCATGATCTGTTGGGCTTCTTCATCTGTTTGGATCAGTCCGTCGGTTTCAAACCCCCAGATTTCACCGACTTTCATTCCTTCATAATTAGTAGTCAATATCTTTGTCGGGTTGTTATATTTCGTGATTTCACTTTGATAATCGAATAACATCGCACTGACAGAATATCCCAGTCCGCATTCCAGGCGGTCTCTCCAGGAGATATTGATTTCCCATCCGTTGGTTTTCATGGTCGAGTTGTTTTCGTTAGGAAGGTCAGCTCCGATAACGCCCGGTAATGCTCTGGCTGGTCCCAGGCGGTTTTTTGTCAATCGTTGATACCAGTCTGCATTAATTATCAAACGGTTGTTTAATGCCCCCAGGTCGAAACCGATATCAAATGTCTGTGAAGTTTCCCAGGTCAGAGACCGGTTGATAAGGGGAGGTACTTCGGTATAAACCGGACGTTGTCCGTCGATCATCCATTGTAGTTGGGTTTTGATACCTAATAAAGGTAAATCCTGATAGGCGTCTACATTCTGATTACCTAGTTGTCCCCAGGAAGTACGGATCTTAAGTGTGTTTACCTTATCCGACCATTTTTCCCAAAAGTCTTCACGGGCAACATTCCAGCCGGCAGAGAAGGAGGGGAAGAAACCCCATCTGTTACCTTCGGCAAATTTAGAAGTCCCGTCGTATCGGCCGTTCGCTTCGAACAGATACTTTTCTTTATAATTATATCCGACCCGGAAGAATGCTCCTGCCGTAGCCCAGTGTTCCATTTCGTCTGTCAACTGGATATCGCCGGTCGAGGTAGAGATGGAGGGGACTTCCGGAGTGATCAGGTCATTCTTACGTCCCCAAAGGGCCTCATTTCGTTGTGTTTCATACTGGACGCCGCCCATCACTGTAAAGTTATGCTTTTCGGCCAGAGAGAAATCATACGATGTATACATATTCGTACTTTGGTACAAATTGTTTCTCTGACGTTTGGCTATATAAGAAGGAACTGTCGTTGCAAGAGCTATCATCGTCCCATCTACCATATCTTCATAAGCCGTAAAGTTTTCGGATGTGAACTTCTGGGCATTCAGGCGGATAGAATAATCTGCATTGATCGTCCAGCCTTTAAGCGGAGTGAAAACCATCGCGAAACGTTGTGTTAAGATGTTATCTATCGTTTTATCTGTTCCTGCATCTTGTGTCCAGGGTATTTTAGATTGTCCCGGATGTACGCCGTTCGGAGTCCATTTAGCCTGTGTAGGGTAAGTACGGGCAACCTGATGGAACAGCAGTTCATAATCTCCCTGGTTATCGTAGTTCGGTTTTTCACGGTTGGCCACTTCGAAGCGGGTGTTGGTAGTAAACTTCCACCAAGGAGTCAGGTCGACATCCAGTTTTGAATTTATGTTGAAGCGTCTGTACGTATCTGTTCCGTAATTTAAAATGCCATCGTCATAAACGTGACCGGCAGAAACGAAATAAGCGGTCGTTTTACCACCTCCTCTGATGCTTATATTTTCCTGGTTTCTCAATCCGGAACCATAATATTCGTCGAACCAGTCATAGTTGGCATTCGAACCTTTCACATTTTCCCATACGCTCGGATTCGTTGCACTCGGAACAGTTTCCGGTAAACTGGGATCGTTTTGATAAGCGATGATACGGTCAATTGTTTCATTGGTGAATACCAGTCCGCCGCCATTTGTTCCCGCCTCATTCATGGCACGGGCAAACGTATACGAATCGACCATGGTTGGCATACGGTGTGGCTTTGCTATGGAAACATTAGCCGATACGCTAACCTGGGGCTTGGTGTCTTTTCCTCCGGATTTCGTAGTAATCAGGACTACACCGTAAGGGGCACGTGCTCCGTAAATAGCAGCAGCGGCAGCATCTTTCAAAACTGAAACAGATTCAATATCATTTGGGTTCAGACGGTTCATATCTCCTTCTACTCCATCGATCAATACGTATGCGCTTCCTTGTCCTCTGATCTGAAAATCAAGATCGGCACCGGGTTCGAAACCATAATCTCCCGCAGTAAAATTCACGCCTGAAACCTGTCCCTGCAAAGCCTGGCTGACATTTGTCACAGCTCTGTTCTGAAGTTTATCGCCTTCTATCGCTTCGACAGCTCCGGTAAGATTAACTTTTTTCTGTGTGCCGTATCCCACTATCACCACTTCATCAAGAGCCTGGGTATCTTCTTTCATAACAATATGGATATCCGATTCTTTGCCGACTATTATTTCCTGTGGGTTATATCCGATGTAAGTGACCAGCAGTGTTGCTCCTTCCGGAACGGATAGTGTGTATTTTCCGTCTATATCTGTGATCGTGCCATTAGTGGTGCCTTTCATTATAATATTCGCCCCGATAATCGGTTCGCCGTTTTTATCGGTGATGTATCCTTTGACTTGTTTGTCAGGCTTTGACTCCCCTTCTTTTTTAAGAAGAGGGACGATCAGAATATGCCCTGCTTCAATTTTAAAAGTCAGGCCGCTTCCGGCTAATACTTCTTCTAATGTTTTTGACAAGGTTTTATTCTGTTCTTTGATTACAACCTGTTTGTTGATGTTTAATTTACTCTGGTTGTAATCGACAGACAGGTCTGTTTGCTTCTCTATCTCCTGAAAAACTTTTTGTAAAGTAGTAGTTCCTTTGGGAAGACTGATTTTTTGATTTTGACCGAAAACGCTCCCTGATGCAAGCAAACTGAGAGCAAGTATAAATATTTTACTATTTTTTATAGGTACGACCAGTACCCTTTTATAATTAAAAGTCATACTTTTGTGTATTAGATTTTTACTGTGAATGTTGATAAATTCTTAGATGTTTTATTTCAAAACAGAGTGAAGTCTATTTCGGATGCCGGAAAGCTGCTGTGAGAGGTACTTTCCGGTGTCTTTTTATTTGCGTGCCACCTCCTTTCCGGCCTTAAACAGAAGGATTTCTTTTCCTTCTATTTTGTAGTTGATATTTCCTGCCAGTTGAGCGAATATATACATGGCGTCTTCTATTGTTTCATGTTGTTTAAATTTCATCGTATATAAGTCGGAAGTGCTTATTTCCGGACTCAGCTTGATATGGACGTTATATTTACGTTCCATTGTAGTCAGTATCTCATGCAGCGGTTGATTGGTAAACTTTAGTTCTCCCTGTGTCCAGGCTGAACAATCGCTGGCTTCAACCCAATCGATACTGAATGTTTCGTCCTGGCTATTATAAATCACCTGTTCATCCGGTTTCATGATTATGGATTTTTCGGGAGCCTCGTTTTTATAGATTTTGACGGAACCATGTTCCAGTGTTGTGGTGATGCGATCATTGTCCGGATAAGATTCTATGTTGAATTTAGTACCCAGAACTTCTACTTTCAAGGGACCTGTGCTAACGATAAAAGGTTTGTCCGGATTCTGGGCAACTGTAAAATTGGCTTCTCCGCTTAGGTAAACGGAACGTTTCTTTTTTGAAAACTCACGGGGGTAAATGAGTAAACTTCCTGAGTTAACCTGGATAACCGATCCATCCGGCAACTGGATGCTTTCCTGCTTGCCATTGGGAACGTAGCATTCTATCATTTCGGGTTCTGCATATTCATTCTTTGTTAACCACCAGGCAGTCGTACCGGTTATTATGGGTATGATAAGAATAGCAGCGTAACGCAGTAAGCGTGTCCGTAAAGATATTCTGACGGCAGGGTGATCCGTGTGATGGATTTTTTGCAAGGTAGCATGAAAGGATTGACGTGTATTTTCATCTGCTTCTGCTTTTGTCTCCAACCATATTTGACGCATGGCCGTTTCTTTTTCCGGAATATCTTTGCTGCTGATAATCCAGTTTCTTATAATGGGACGATATTTTGACGGGACCGTGTGGTCTGCCATACGCCGTAATATGTTATAAACTTTGTTTTTTTCCATCTCACTATCTGTTTATAATAGTAAGACTACAAAAAAGAAAAACACACGTAGTCTGTTTTCTAAAAAAATAGCATTAAAACAGAAATAACTTTACGCAGGTCGGTGAGGGCGGCAGATATATGTGTTTCTACGGTCCGTTTACTGATGTTCAGCTGAAAAGCTATTTCATCATTACTAAGCCCCTGTTTACGGCTCATGCAGAAAATTGCCTTACGTTTGGGAGGCATTTTTTCAATGGTGACCTCTATCAGTTCTTCCAGTTCTTTGGCAAAAACGATCTCTTCCAGTTCCTCTACAGACGCAATATGGAATGACTCTTCCATGGGAATTGTATTCGGAGAATAAGAACGGTCGAGGTATGTATAGAGTGTATTTTTGGCTATCCGGTAGAGATAAGCATTTAGATTTTCAACTTCTGCAAGCGACAGTCGGTTTTGCCACAATTTAACAAAGACATCCTGTGCCAGGTCTTCTGCTTCTGCTTCAGAATCCAGAAAACCGGACAGGAATAGCTTTAGCTTAGGAAAATAAAGCATGAATAAACTTTCAAATGCTTTTGCATCTCCGTGGCTTAAATTCGTTAATAGTATGCGCTCCGTATCTGTATTTTGCATGAGGTGAAATCTATCTCGGTCTCCAAAGCAAAATTAAAAGAAAAAGCTGAATAAAATTCTTATTGACAGAATTAATCCTGTGCATTCTTCTTTTTTTAATTCTGTCAATAAGGATAGATTATTATTTGAATATGGATTTTATCACTTCTCCGGTCCATGATAAAGGCTGTTTTACCTTGAATAGATGCAGGATGACGGCAGCGGTGTTTACTGTGTTATTGGGTTCTGTGATTTTGAATTCTTTTTTGATACCCGGGCCGGTGATTCCCCAGGGAACGATCATTTCATCGGTGCTTACCCCGCCGTGTCCGTAGTTTATGCCGCCGTGGTCTGTAAGGAACATGAAATGGGTATCTTTATATAATCCTTCCTGTTTTATTTTCTCGATGAACCGTCCGATTTCTACGTCGGCTTCTTCAATGGAGCGGATATATTCGGGTGACATCCATTTGTATTTATGCCCGGCATGGTCGGTATGGACGGAATAGAGGAAAACCAGTGTCGGATCTGTCCGGTTGGCTTTCAGGAAAGAAAATGCTTTTTCGTAATTCGGAACATAGGCATCCTTTTCCAGATAACTTACTTCATCCAGATATTGTTTGTTATACGGATAAAAAAGGTTGATCCAGTTGTAATAAAAGGCTGTTTTCATTTGTGGGATGGCATCTTTCAGTACCTTAAAGACAGAAGGGTAGTAACCTGCGCTGTCTTTTTCGATTGCAGGCAATGTGAATTTAGAGATTTCCCAGCTATTATCCACTACGCCGTGCTGTTCAGGGCCGCTTCCGGTCAGATGACTGGTCCAGTTTGGGAGCGTTACCGAAGGCATGACCACGCGTGTATCGAGAGAAAGGGAGCCTTCTGCCATTAATTTATCCAGGTTTGGAGTTTTTGCTTTCAGGTATCCTTCAACACAGATGCCGTCAAGCGAGATCAGGACGATACGTTTCGCAGCGCGTGCATTTGTTTCTGTAGGGATTGCTGCCACGGGGCGGGAGATAGAGGCGGTACCCAATGCAACTGCGCCTACTAATCCCTGTTTAAAGAAACTTCTTCTTGAGTTTTTCATATTTTCTTATAATTATATTGTATAGCAAAAGTCTGTCATTGTTTTATTCCCAGATAGAAAGGAACAGCCTCCAAAAATAATGAAATATATTATTGGAGGCTGACTTTGTCTGAAAAAGCTACGCAAAGGTTTGCGTAGAAGTTATTTGAAGTTCATTTGTATCCATCCGGCCACATCGCCATCTTCAGCAATATAAGCATCCAGATATTTTGTTCTGTTCGCATCATAATTCAGATAAAATTCATTGCCGGAATCGGAATAATTGGCTATTAAGAAAGAGACATATTCAGGTAGTATCCATGCTCTTAAATGTTGCTTTCCATTTGATTCAATGTTTATAGTGTCACCTCTCTCATTTATGAAATTTCCGGTTATTATATGCTGTTTGGTTGATCTGAAATCATTGGAGCCATACTCATTACCATCTTTACTGAAACTGTGTTTAGGAATGTCTCTTCGTTTTAGATATTTACTTGAAGTTTCCGGATAAAATGCTTTAGCAATGCCTTCTGTACGTCCGATATGGTCATCAGGGTAAGTACTCCAAAGAGATTTTCGTTTCCAGCCCAATGTGTTATATTTCTTAGGAAGATTGAACCCTATCCCGATCTGACGAATTCCATTGCCGATTTTGAAAATATTCAATACGTAGTCGATTCTGAGTCTTTTTTCATTATCAATGGAATAGACCAATTCTACCGGGTTTACACCATACTTACCGTGTATTGTAATTGAGATACCTTTCTCTGTGTGTGTCAAATATTCGGATTCAAGTGTCCAATCGGTCAGAGGACTGGAAGTAAAACCTATCTCTTTTTCCGAACGCTCCTGCGGTATGTAATCAATTACTTCATTCTCTTTTAAATGAGGAATGGCATACATGTTTACTGGTCCGGTTATAATTTTTTCTCCTTTTTTCTTTATAGAGACAAGTGTTCCGCTTGTCCGGGAAAAAGTGTACTGAATATCTTTTGAAGTAATCTGGTATGAAGAATCTGTGGAAATGACTTTTACATCTCCTTTCGCTAACTCAGGCATGGGATAATAAGGTGAATAGTTTCTTGGAACTTTCCAAGTAGATAGATCAAAACCTCGTCGGTCTCTCATAGTGATTGTGAGAGTGTCCCCTTTTACACAATGAGGTATGTGGAGACTACCCTGCATTCCGGGTGCTATATCGACTTCTACAGTTCCTTGCCGGTTCATATCTTTCCATAATATTTCTATTTGGTTGGTATTTTGTGTGTTGTATCGATTTTCCAAAGAGACCAGTGTTTCGTTATTGGAACTCTGGAAATGTTTGCTAGTCACAATAATAGGAGAGTAACTCATTTTCATATGCCAGAATTCCGGTTTTTCCCTTCTGAATCCATCGACTACTCCCCAAGGACCATATCCACAGGGTTTGTTTCCTTTGGGATAATACATTTCGTCGGCACATCCCCAGATACCTAATCCGGTAATGGAGGGGGATTCCTGAATAAAATCGACAAAATATTTAAGATAATCCCCCCACATATCCCTTAATCCCGGATCTGTTATGTTTTCGGAAGTGTTATAGCAATTCAAGTGGAGTGCCTCTCCGAATATGATCGGGCGGAAATAATTTTCAAATGCCATTAGCCCTTTCCAACCCGGATAATGTTTGGCTCCGATATCAGTAGCTTTTATGATTCCGTGAGTTTCCGAATGGGAAAATTTAACTGGAATATTAGGAGTTAACTCCTTTGCCAGAAGTAAACTATTGTAAAATTTAGGTTTCCATTCGCTTTCATTACCTAAAGACCAAAGTAAGATACAAGGATGCGAGCGGTCTCTGATCACCATTGATTTGAAACTATAGAAAATTTGACTGATTCTTTCATATGAATCTTTTCCGGACTCCCAGCAAACAGGCGCTTCGCCTTCTACAAAGATACCATATCGGTCGCATAGATCTAACATGTAACTATCCGGAGGATAATGTGATGTACGGATATAATTGCAATTGGCGTTCCGTAATTGTTCAATATCCCGGCGGAGGGAAGCCGTATCTTTTATGGCACGTCCATCGTAAGCGGAGATATCGTGGCGGGCAACACCTCTTAATTTAACAGGAAGATTGTTTACATACAAGATGTTTTCTTTGATTTCTATTTTTCTAAATCCGAAATTTCTTTTTATGACTTCTGTCTTTTTGTTGTTCTCAAAAAGAGATATTTCTATGGTATATAGGAAGGGAGTTTCTGCATGCCACAGTCTAGGTGCATTAATGATAATGGGACTCAACTGGTTCAATCTGTTTTCTTGCCGGTAAACCTCTTTTCCTGCTATTGGCAATCCTTCTATGCCTCTTTCCATTACGACAATTTCGATTTTGGGATTTTTCTGTTTACCGGATAATGAAATATGCGTATTTAATATACCTTGTCCTAAATCATCGGATAATTGCGCTTCACAATATAAGTCGTTAATATGAGTTTGAGGAACGGCAATTAATTCAACACCACGCAATATACCTCCGACTTGGTGTTTGGCGTAATGAGATATTTTTGATATTTCACTGGCCAGCGATTCACTACGTACGTAAATGAGTAGTTGATTTTTTGCAGGAAGAAGGAAATGTGTTAAGTCTTTTTCGAACTGTGTCATCGAACCTGTATGTTCTCCTACATATTTCCCATTGAGATATATTCGGCATTCGCTTTCAACGGCACCGAAACGGATCAGTGTTTTTTGATTTTCCCAGTCAATAGGAAGTTCGAACTCCTTGTAATATCCGGCCCACTTCCCGGATTCAACTTGAAATGATTCCATGTACCATTCCGAGGGAACGGAGATCGGTTCCCATTCGAAATCAGGTTTACTAATCCCGTTAGGTATGTCCTCCACATTTTTCGTGAATAACCAATCCCCGTTCAATGAGATTGTTGGTTGACTGGTTCCTTTTACGTATATGGGAGTTGGAGTATGTATGATCTTGCTTTCTTTGTTTAAAATAGGGTATAATGTCTCTACTGTTTTGAATGTGAATATAGAGTCATTTGGGTGGGCTTGTGTAAAAGAATATAATACACTTATGCCGATGATAAGTAATAATTTATTTTTCATTTGATTATAGTTATTGATATGTATTCAAAGAAACAATAATTATTTAAATAGCAATCATTTGGAGTATATTCAATGTTTCATCAAAATGGAACTTCTTTGAAATATTGTTGGAGATTTAGGAATAAAAATAAAGATTTCTGTAAGCATCATTGTGAAAATGGCGGTACTTACAGAAATCTTTACTTTTATTCCTATGAGAGAGCAATTATAAATATATGTGATTTATTGATTATTTACTTCAAACCGATATTCCTGTTTTATCTGTATATCGGAAATTGTCGGAACGATGCAATCAGCCGGAACGACATTTTTCTCGAAATAAATCGGGACATCTGCCGATTTCAGTCCGTCGATACGTATCACCATAGGATTAGTATCGATTGATTCTTTCAGGCGGCTTAAGCTGAGAATCCATTCTGTTCCATCATAGAAAGAGTCACCTATCAGATCCCCGTTCAGGTAAGCATTGGCTACATCTCCTTTATAAGAAATATACAGACGTGTCTCCTCGTCGCTACAGGTTGCTGCCGGAGCTTTTACTTCATAAATACCTATGTGTTCTTCGGGAGCAAAGGTGGAAGGCTTATTATTTCCGGCAGTTGTTAGAACGGGTTTGTTATCTGCCGATAACCAGGTCGCATCAGTATTCCAAAGAATGCGTTTTCCATTCTTCAGAAGCACTTCTATTTCTGCAGTAATCTCTTTACCGTTGGAGGTCGTAAGTTCGATCGTATTGTTTCCGTTCTGAATGAAGTCCGTTACATTAGCATAGGAATAACCACCCATAGATGTCGCTTTTGTTTCTTTCCCATTGATCGTACAATTGGTTGAACCGGATGATACATAACGTAAATAGGCACGTTCCACTTTTGAAAATGTATTCAATGAGAACAGACGTTTTGCCATGTTACCTTCTGCCGGACGGATCCATTGACTTTTTTCCATAGGGGCAACGGGGCGGAATGTCGCTTGCAGATTATGTGTATCAGTTCTGACTGTTTGTTGTTTGAATGTTCCGTCTTTATACATCCAAATATCTGTCGATGGCTGGTCATTGATCAAAGTGATCTTATCATTATCATAAATCAATGATGAATTGGTAATACCGACAAATTCTTTTCCTTTTACAGTTCCTTTCCAGATATGATCCGATTCTTCCTCCGTCAGCGTAACAAAGCGTACTTTGGAACCATTCTCTTTCGTAATTTCAATGGCACATTCTTTACCCGGAGTTAACTGGTCGATGAAATACCCGTTTTTTTCTTCCCGGGATGTACCGTTCTTTACTTCAACGCTCCGGATTCCTTTGTTTTCAATTAAATATTCTCCAGGTATAAAATCATCCTCAAAGAAGAAGTAGGTATCAGTGCTTCCTTCTCTCAGGAAACAGACAGGTTGCGTCGTTGAATATTTCAACAGCACATTACTTAGCTCCTGATTAAATGGCCAAAGAAAGTAAGTTCCGTTTTTCACCGTTACTTTCTGACGTGGTATACGGATTGTCTCATCTTTCAACTTTATGGAGAACTGAACATTTTTATAGTCTTTCCGGCTATGTTTGTATAAATAATTGGAACAAAATAGATAACCGGTATTCCCGTTTAACCGGACGGCCCATTGCAAGTTGTTTCTATCCTGGTTAGTGGTAGGCAGATAAGCGACAGCCGGAGCCAGCGCTGTTCCGAAATCATTCATGAAATAGTTATATTTCTTCGTTTCCTGCATGACTGTACCCAAAGTTCCGAATTCACGGATGGGGGCCTGGTAGTCGTAACTGATGCGAGGACCGGATGATTGGTATGTACTTATTTTCCCGACAGGATTAGTACCGCCGGTATACATATAATACCCCATCATATTGGCTCCGCACCCCAGGCGTAAATTGATATTTTCTCCCGCCATTTCTTCCGGTACGACGGCACGACGTTGGTAGAAGGCTGTGGTTCCAACGCCTATTTCACAAGTGAAGAAAGGGGAGTCATTATTTTCTCCGCTTAAAGATTCTACATCTCCTTCGATCTTGATAATATCGGTACCAATATTGTCAGAAAGACGGTTGTAAGTGAAAAACTCAAAGTTGGATGTCGGTATTTCATCCTTTCCGGATGCAGTCCATGGAGCTTCGATATAGAATCCTGCGTAAGGAACGATTTCTCCTTTCGGATATTCGCTGTCCATCCAGTGGGTCATCGAATAAAGAGGGACATCGAATCCTATCTCTACTGCCATCTTTTTCAGGTTGAGAAGATGCGAGACGATCATTCCCGGGCGTACGTATTCGTTTTCCAGTTGAAGGGCCATGACGGGGCCTCCGTCTTTCCATAATAATCCTTTTACCTGGTCGTATACAGCCTGATACCAACGCCGTGTATATTCGAGATACAAAGGATCGTTTGAGCGGGTTACCAGATTTTTGTTATTGACGATCCAGTCAGGTAATCCTCCGTTTTTGATTTCCGCATTGCAGTAAGGACCGAAACGCAAGTGCACTTTCATGTCCAGTTCTTTGCATAATTCGATAAAACGGCGGAGGTTGAGATGCCCTTCCCAGGATAGTTCACCTTCAAATTCTTCGTGCAGCGACCAGATACAATAGGTCGCGACGATGTTGATACCGGAAGCTTTCATTTTGAGTAGTGCATCGCGCCAATACCGATGGTCCATACGGTTGTAATGAATTTCTCCCATTACAGGGAGTTGAGGAATACCGCCTTCTTCCAGATATAGGTTATTAATGCGGATTTCTTTTCCAGCTGGGCCGGAATGGCCCAGTTGGAGATATTTCACTGTGGGAGGAGTTACTTTACCCAAATCTATTTTGTACTGGGCAAAGATACTTCCCGCGGCAAAGAGTAGCGCAGATAATAGAATTTCTTTTCTCATTTATAAGTCGTATTTTTATGTGCGTACTACTTATTTAAGTCAGTGATCCTGATCGTCCAGTTAGCATCGTCCCCGTTTCCTGCCGTTACTTTATATACAAATTCCTTGGCGAAAAAGTCTGACGGGAAAATCCCCATTGCGGGAGCATTACCTACCGGGCTAATGCGGGCGGAAGTCGATGCGTCAACGTTGATCGCTAATGTACTTAATGAAACCTGATTTCTGATTTCAGTTGTAAATGTCTGTGTGGCTTCAGGTACTTTGATCGTACAAACGATTTCTTTTGCTTTATTATCAATCGTTTTCTCCGTAGTCATTTCCATTACACGCAGTCTTTTACCACTTTCATCCCACCATCTGTATTCGAAACGGACATTTGTGATGTCATTCTGGTTGTACGTTTCCAGATCATCCAAACCTGCTTTCAGACAAGATGTGTTCAGCGCAATCAATAAAAGTAGAACTAAATAATTATACAGTGCTTTCATTTTCTTGTTATTTTTATAAGACATTTATAATCGGTTACCAACCTTCGTTTTGATCGAGAGACGGGTTGTTTACTCTTTCGCCTTCCGGAACAGGGAACAAATATCTTTTCTTTGTAAAGACACGTTCGTTGAAAGAAGTTTGGTAAGGCAAAGGTATGATTTCAAAACTTTTTCCGTCTTCGGAAATACTGATAGAATGATGTACCTTTGTCAACTCTTCCACTTTGTCTTTTCCATCGGCTTTTCCCCATCGTAATAAACTCCAGTACCTGTCACCTTCATGCACAAGGTCGATGCGACGTTCGCGTTTATAGGCTTTCCAGGCCGCATCAGAAGAGAGATTCAATGGCAACTCAGGCATTCCGCCGTGCACGGTACGGGTTTTATTGATATATTCGATTGCCGTGTTGATATTGCCTTGACGCAACATTACTTCCGCATAGTTCAGATAAGAACGTCCCAGGCGCAGAACTACATAATGATAGTAGGTCGGATCTGAATTTAATAGCGGTTTTGCTGTATATATCCCTTTACGCCATATATATCCTGTAAGTGCCATTCCCCAATCACCTCCGGCTTTACTGTCCCAATGTAAATTACCTTTATCACGCATAGTAACCAAGCTGTTAAAGTATGTACTGGAATCCTGTACGATTGTTGCATAGAAACGATTATCTCGATTCCGGTAAATCGCATCTGATACATATCCGCCGTTTTGTTGATAGTTTTTGTAAAAACTGCTTTGATTCCAGTCTTTGGCTGTTCCGTCAACATCTTTGACTTCGTATTCATTGACTAGGTCAACCGAAGGGAACATACCGATCCAACCTTCAAAACTATCGTTTAACGGAGGATTTTTAGCAAATTCTTTCAGTTTGTCGTTGTTAACATTTGGTACAAGAGTTTGCATCCATGTATCGGCGAATTTTGTATTGTTCTCATGCCTGAACTGTGCCAGGATAATTTCTTTGGAACTTAACGCATAATCGAATTCGTTGAACATCTTCTCGTAATCGGTATCCAGACTATATTGCCCGAGAGCGAAAAGGTCTTCGCTGGCTTTCTTTGCAATGTTATAGTATTCATCCTGTCCCGATTCGATATAGGCGGCACCGTGAAGTGCCACTTCTGCCATCAGTGCATAGGCTGCCCCTTTGGTCAGTATACCGACTTCGGAGCTTTTTATGGAAGCAGGCAGGTCGACAACTGCGTCTTGCAGATCTTTCAGGATAAAATCGTAGGTATCCTTGATCGTTTCCGTTCGTGGCAGTTCCATTTTTTCTTCAGGATCGAGTACGCGGTCTACAATCATCAGTTTTCCAAATAAACGGGCACGGCTGAAATAGATCATAGCACGCTGCATTTTGGCCTGTGCGATCAGATAGTTTTTATCTTGTTCCAGAAAGGTGGTGTTTTCCTCCATCTTCTGAAGCATGAGATTACATTTACGGATGTTTGAATAAACATCTCCGGCTTTATCTTTATCGGCACCAGGATTCCAGCCGGCATCGTAGTAGCGGTCGATCTGTTCTTTGTTTACATTCGAAGCGCCTCCATCATCCTGGATAACATCATTGTCTGTCCATTTATCATTCCAGACTAATTGTCCGGTGGCATAACTCAGCGAAGGATACAAGAAGGCCTGTGCCAGTTCTGCACTTTCCCATACATCATTTTCCGAAAATTTGTCTAACGGGCCTTTATCCAGAACGTCACTGCAAGCTGTACATCCCATTACCAATGCCAATGATATTGTTTTGATACTTATATTTTTCATATTATTAAAATTCAATTGTTACACCATTATTAAAATCCGACTGTTACACCAACTGAATAAACACGCTGTACTGGGTATCCTCCGTTTGTAGAAGTTGTTTCCGGATCGAAATAGTCTGAAACTCCCGAGATTGTGAATAGGTTGGCCCCGGTTACATTTACTTTACACATGCTGAGCCAGTTGGCATTTTTCAACAACTTATATTTGAAGTCGTAAGCGAGTGATAAGTTCTTTAAACGCAAGAAAGATGCATTCTTTACCCAAAAGCTGGATTTTTCCTGGTTGTTCCCTCCGTTTACACTTGAGGATAATGATTTTCTCGGGAAAGTTGCATCTCTGTTGTCCTCTCTCCAGTAATCTAACTGATATTCGTTTTTCACGTGGACAGATTCGTCTTTTTTGTTATTGACTCCAAACTCCATATTGCGTTTACCTGTCCCGTAAAACAGACCGGAAAGAGAAAATCCTTTATAAGAGAATGCAAAATCCACACCATAGGTAAAATGAGGAGCGGTAGGCATTCCGTAACGGATTTGATCTTCAGCGTCGATTTTACCATCTCCATTAAGATCCTGATAAACAATGTCACCTAACTTTGTTTCAGAAGAAGACAACCTGCGGGGGACGCCCAACACTTGTTCTGGAGATTGATACAAACCGTTGTCGATAAGTATGACATCATAATAGTCTGTTTGGTGTGTGCTACGTTTATACGGATTCATTAGGGTAGACAGAGCTTCTTCCTGCTTTACCACATACAGATTATTATAATAGGTCATGTTTGTCCCAACTTCATAATGGAAATCAGAACCGATATTATCGTTCCATCTCATGGATAGCTCGAAGCCTTCACGACGATGTTCATTCTTCGATTTGATCTGTGGCAACTTTGTTCCCAGCGGAGTAGTGTAGCGGTCTGCCGGGCTTACTAAACCACCTTTGGTCACATAATAGAAATAGTCGGCAGAACCTTTTAAACGATAGTTGAAGAATGCAACATCAATACCATAGTTTAACGAATTACGCGTGTACCAACTTAATAATTCGGGAGAAGTCAATTCGCCTTCATTAAATCCGGATAACAAATTTCCTCCGATACAAATTGAATTTTCGACCATATTATAAGTTGACAAATAACCGAACTTGTTTACTCCAGATTCTGTTCCCATTTGTCCGTAGGATCCGCGTAGCTTTAAGAGATCGATTTTTCCCCGATTCCAGCTTTTGAAGAAAGGTTCTTCTGTAATATCCCATCCTAGTGCGACAGACGGAAAGAATCCCCAGCGATGTCCGGGAGCAAAGTTGTCCGAGCCGTCGTAGCGGAAACTACCTTCGATATAATAACGGTTTGCATAATCATATTTCAAACGTCCGACCAATCCCATTCGTCCGCCTTCTTCTGAGTTTCCTGCGTTTTGCATGGTCGTACTGGAACCGGCAAACAGCTGATCGACGGTGGTTGAAAGATAATCTCTGCGTGAAGCCCAGAAATTATGACCGGTGTTTTCTGCGGCAGTGAAAACGAATTTAGCATCGATTGAATGAACATCGGCAAACGTCCGTAAGAAAGCAGCGCTTAGTTCGAACTGATAAGATTCGCCGAAATAAGCCTCTTCTTTTAATGAAGGTTTTGTTACATCTAATAATGTTCCGTTTTTGCCATATTGAGGCGCACGAGCCGAAAGTTTTTTTAGATGGCTAGAATTTACGCGATAGTAAAGCATGGTACCGAGTGATAACCCTTTTACCCAGGGTAATGCCCAGTCTGCAACAAATTGAGTATTCAGATACATTCCGTCGTTTTTATCGTATCCGGAACGTTCGTCCATTTCCATCAGCGGATTGTCTGATACCGTACTTAAAGTTCCGTCTTCATTATAGGCCAGATCCAGCGGTGATTTTGCATTCAGGTGATCCCAAATAGAATTAGCGGCAAATGAAGGATATTTTTTCTTCTCCATGGCTGCATTAATGTTTAGAGATACTTTTAGTCCGATCTCATCAAAGGTGGTGTTCACATTACTGCGGAGATTGTATCTTGAATAGTTCAGAGCATCGGAGGTATATAAACTACCTTGGTCGAATAAGCCTAAAGACAGGTAATAGTTTATGTCTTTTTGATTGCCCGTCATAGACAAAGAATGTCTGTATTCCGGAGCGAAATTGTTTAATCCCAAAGAATACCAATCCGTATTCGGGTATAAGTATGGGTCGGATTGGTTTCTGATAGCATCCATTTCCTCTTTACTGAATTGATGGTATTTACCATATCCGTCTGAGATTGCTGCCTGATTCTGAACGTCTGCATAAGTATAAGAATCCAGTTTTTTCGGTAAGACGGTCGGCTGACTATACTGTGCGTTGAAAGAGTAGACAATCGATCTTTTCCCTTTACGGCCTTCTTTTGTTTTAACCAAAACAATACCATCTGCTGCCCGTGAGCCGTAAACAGCCAGTGAAGCTGCATCTTTTAAAATGGAGATACTCTCTATGTCCTCAGAATTTAAAGTTTTGAACTCCCAGTCTGTGGTAATTATGCCGTCAATAACATATAGCGGATCGCCGCCGCCACGGATGGATATTTTAGGTTCGCTACCTGGTTCTCCTCCCTGGTTCTGAACGATAACACCTGAGGCCCGTCCTTGTAGAGTGGATGCAACGTTCGGAAATGGGAGATCTTGCAGTTTTTCGCCTTTCACAGCTGTAACGGCAGAAACCATTTTCTTAGCCGAAGTGGTTCCGTAACCAATTACGACAACTTCATCCAATGTCTCGCTATCTTCTTTTAACTGAATAGAAAGATCAGACCTGTTTCCAACAGCGATTTCCTGCGTCAGATAACCTATATAAGAAATTGTCAGGGTTGCGTTTTCCGGAATCTCCAGGCTGAAACGGCCGTCTATGTCTGTGACATTACCGATAGTGGTTCCTTTTACCACGACATTGGCTCCGATAACAGGGGTACCGGTTGCATCTTTAACGGTTCCTGATATTTTTCTCTTATCCTGATTGATCAAACCTTTTTCCGCTTTCCTCAGGGAAATATATCCTTCGTTAAAATTATATTTGATTTGGCTGTTGTCGAAAGCCTCTTCCAATACCTGTGAGACGGGCTTATTCTTTGCATTGACTTGAATTTGTTCCTGTAGGTCGATCTCTTTTTCGCTGTACATGAAAAGATAATCGGTCTGCCTTTCTATCTCATTGATAAATTCTTTGAGTGGCAGATTATTCCTGCTGATGCTCACTTTTGCATTTTGCGAATGCAAAGAGGTTGCACTAAGCTGGAAAATTGCAATTAACGTGAGTACTGTTGTTATTTTCATAATACGAATTGTATGCCTTAATTCAATATAATTGACACAATTGAACAATAGCAATAAGTTTTTTTTCATAACTTTGCTCATAGCTTTAAAAGTTAATACTGTTTTTGAATGTTTGTGGAATACATGAAAGAAGGAAGGTATTGACTTGGGGTGAGTGCTGGTAACACTTGCCCCTTTTTTATACCATTCCTGTGTAATGATCTGGCTTTACTTCATAGGCATTCTATTTTTAGGTGAATATGTTGTATTTAATATATTTCGATCTCTTCGTTATTGATTATCTTATACTGGAAATGATGTACCCCTTGTAATGCCTTCAGGATCCTTTCAATTTCATCACTCTGGCGAAACTTACCAGATACATACTGGTCGATCCGGGCAGATGATTTCACGTCGAATTTTACGTTATACCATAGCGTGAGATAATCAAGTATTTCCGAGAACTTTTTGTTGCTGAAATAGAATATTCCGCTTCTCAAATACTCTTCGTTATCGAATGAGGCTCTTGTTTTTATCAGATTCCCATTCGACAAGGATACCATTTCATTTGGTTTTAGTGTGATATTTTCTTCTGGTTTATAGCTATTTGTGACTTGTACGCTCCCTTGTACTAAATTTGTTTCAAACCGTTCGCTTTCCGAATAAGCAAATACATTGAAGCGGGTTCCGAGTACCTTTATATCATAACGTTGTGTTTTCACGATAAAAGGGCGTTTTGTATCTTTTGTTACCGAGAAAAATCCTTCACCATCCAGTTCAACCGAACGTTCATCCTTGCTGAATTCATTCGGTATTTTGATAACGGAGCGAGGGCTTAACCAGGCCTCCGTACCGTCTTGCAGGGTTATAAAGATGCGTTGACCTTTAGGGACCTCTATCTTTGTATAGAGCGGTGCTTTTTCTTCCGGGATGAATTTGTCGGTAAGCAGCCAGATATTAACCAGTAAGATGGCTACGACAGCGGCATATTTTGCCAGATTGAGATAAAGACGACGAATCTGTTTCCGATTGATACGACTTCCCAGTTCTTCCATTTTGAGTGAAGCCCATTTATCGTCTCCATTCTGTTCTCCCAGCTTTGAAATAGTCACCGTATTTTGCATACGGATAAATTCAGCTTTCTTTTCCGGACTGGATTCTATCTGGTCGAAGAGTCCTTTCTTTTCTGTGTCTGAAAGTTCCCCAAGGAAATATTTATCTAGTTGTTCGTTCATGATATTTTATTGCTCTTTCTACTAGTATGACGAAATACTTCCGACCATCTACTAGTCGGAAACAGAAAAAAAATAAATTTTTTTGAGAAAAGATTTTAGATAATGAAAATAAAGAGAGGGAGGTAGTCTTTCAATTCAACCTTTAATTTACGTATAGCGGTTACGATGTGATTTTGTACGGTATGGACAGAAATATTCAGTTGCGTGGCTATTTCCTCATGTTTTAATCCGTTCATTCTGCTCAGAATGAACACCTGCCGGCATTTCTCCGGCAGGTGTTCAATTGCATGGGCTAATAAATCTTCTATTTCTTTTTCGGTAAAAATGTTTTCATCGAATTGCATCAAAGCTTCCATCTTCAGTTTCAGTTCTCTGTCCTGTAAGCCGTCCAGTGGTTCTTTTTTACTGTCTATTAATGTTTTATGGCGATAAAAGTCGATACATCTGTTTTTGGCTAATGTGAACAGGAAAGCGTTGAGGTTGGTCAGGGAGTCCAGCATATCCCGGTGTTCCCACAAATACATGAAAATATCCTGTACAATGTTTTCGGCATCTTCGATGGATACAACATATTCGCGTGCGAACCGTACCAATTTAGGAAAATATACCAGATATATTTTCGAAAAGGCATGTTTCTCTGTCCCTGAAAAGTTATTCATATTTTTTCCTGTTTATTAATGGGCACATATAATACAGCTTTCCCATATCCCAGCTTTTTTATTCTGCCGTCTTCGATCAGTTCTTTCAGGTCGCGCACGGCAGTGGACCGGTTGCACCCGTTTAACCGCATGTATTGTGCTGCTGTGAAAAACTCTTTCTCTTCCGATGCGATCAGCATACGGCCTTTCCGTTGTTCGGGAGAATAGCTTGTAGCACAGGCATCGGAGTCCCTTTCCAGGTCTATAGACTTCAAACGATTTTTTAATTTTTTACTCCCTTTGAAATGCACATTCCCGAAATTTACCGACCAGGAACGTATTTCTTTTTTATCCATCACCGGGCGACTTTTCAGGGAGATGGAAAATGAACCCAAGTCATCTAACTCGACGGTATATCCATACCGCAGATTTTTCGAAATAACTTTGGCCAGCGCATCCAGCATTCCTTTGGTGGTGGCCGTGGAATAGCCGCAACTATCAGCTATCTCTTCTGCGATTTCCTGTGTATGGATCGTTCCTCTGGGTACAATCCGGGCATGTAAAGGTTGTTTCTTTCCGTCGCCTTTGGGGTTCGGATTCTCATATAATGCATATTTTGCTCCCATAATAGTCGTTGTAAAAAGGTTCAATTCTGTTTAGTATTGCATATCACAACTGTCTTCCTTTCATATCACAGTTGGATTCCGTTTGTTTCACAGATGGATTTCTTTTGTTTCACAACTGTGATATGAAAAGAGGATTTGTACAAATGTATAATATATCTCGGGAAAATCACTCTGTCCGGCAGGTAATTTTTTATTTCCGGCGGGTAATTGGGATTATCTTCGGATACTTTCGATGAAATGAATTAATTAAGATATATTGGTTGGGTGTATTTCATATCTGTTGAAGGAAGAAATGGGGAATTATAAGAAAGTGCTTAGCATTTCTTCAGCATCTTGATTAATTATATATCCGGAATTTTGACACAGTCCTAGCAGAACT
>NZ_JAMOKT010000071.1:0-35377 GCF_023656795.1 Parabacteroides caeci | reverse complement strand
TATCTGACAACAAATGTAGACAGCGACCTGTTACACGAGGATCTGTCACTTCTGAAAAATAATTAGAGGTATTCATTTTGCAATGATAAACTTTTTAGAGGAATTTTGGTGCGGTCGCCCTGTTTGTGTGGCGGCAATCTTGCAAAAAAAAACTTTATATTTGTACAATCTTATCATAATGCATATTTTATATGATTTATTTATCCCAGACATACGAGATTCTTACCGGAGGCTTTTATACAGGAAGCGTTTCATGGAATAAAAAGCGGACAGAGGTGGATAATTGTTTTAAAATCTACCAGTTAACAGAAGGAGAGGTCCGTATTTGCGATGAACAGCAGGAATTTACTTTGCAGAAGGATAAGACTTATTTTATTAATGGCAATAAACTGACCCGTCAATACTGTAATTCTTCATTTTCTACTCACTGGTTGCATTTTATACCGAAAGATTTGGTTGTTTATCAGGGGTTATTGTCTTTGCCGCTTGTTGTGGAACTGCCTGACGTTGCAAAGGGACAAAATGTACTCATGCCGGATATAGAACAATTGCAATCTCAGAGTGCGGCTTCATGCTATAAATATACTTTTGAATTACTGAAGCTCCAGACGTTTATACAAGCCTTTATCATACGTATTTTTGAGCGATATCCTTTGGACGAGAATGAACAAACCTATAATATACAACGTTTGCAACCGGCAGTACGGTATATCAATAAGCATTTTACGGAGTCGATGAATCTGAAAATGCTTGCCGATTTGTGTTGTTTATCTCCGAATTACTTTCATAAGATATTTACAAAGCTGCTGAATACGACTCCGAACAATTATATCGCTTTATTACGGATGAATGCCTCTCTACAACTATTAATCAATGATAAATATACCATAAAGGAAATAGCTTACGAGCTGGGATTCACAGATGACGCCTACTTTTGCCGGGTATTCAAAAAGCACTACGGAATCACTCCCGGCGATTATAAGAAAAGGAGGGGAGAGGTTTTATTCTAAAAGCGAAATACTATAAAAAACTGCTTCCCGTAGAAAAGGTTCTATTGATTGATTGTGAGTTGATTACAGTTTCCTCGTAGTTTCGTGTTTAGGAAACTCCAGTTCCCTGCCCAGGAAACTACAATTTCCTGCGGAGGGAACTACAGTTTCCCAGGCAGGAAACGCGCGTTTCCTCCTAAGGAAACTGGAACGACTCTATAGGCGGGAATCAGAAAGTCCCGGACTCGTCCTTTAACCGGCTGATAGACTGCCGGTAACTGGTAATAATTTCTTCCATCACTTCGGCAACCGTCTCTTCTTTCCTGAACAGGGCGGCGACTTGTCCGATTTCCAGTTCTCCTTCTTCCAGATTGCCTTCGAACATGCCCTTCTTGGCTCTGCCTTTACCTAATAAGGCACGCATTTCTTCGACCGATGCGCCCCGTGCTTCGGCTTCCTCTACGGCAGTTGTGAAACCGCCTTTCACCAGGCGGGTGGGAGCGAGCTTTTTCAGCAACAGCTTCGTGTCGCCTTCGTTGAGGCTGAGGCAGAGCTGCTTGAAGTTTTCATGGGCGGAACTTTCGGCGGTCAGTGCGAAACGTGTTCCAACCTGTACACCTTCGGCCCCGAGAGCAAAAGTGGCCAGCATGGCATCACCGGTTCCAATTCCTCCGGCCGCCATGAGCGGGAGGGAAGTGGCACGGCGTACGGCGGGAATCAGGCAAAGTGTGGTTGTTTCTTCCCGTCCGTTATGTCCTCCGGCTTCGAAACCTTCGGCTACAATCGCATCCACACCGGCTTCCTCACATTTGACGGCAAACAGGGAACTGCTCACCACATGGACGACCGTTATGCCGTGTTCTTTCAGGAACGGAGTCCATTTCTTTGGACTTCCCGCAGAGGTGAAAACGATTTTTACTCCCTCTTCGACCATCAGGTTCATCAGGCTTTCGATTTCCGGATACATCAAAGGTACATTAACCCCGAAAGGTTTGTCGGTGGCAGCCCGGCATTTCCGGATATGTTCGCGTAATACTTCGGGGTGCATGGAGCCGGCTCCCAACAATCCGAGTCCTCCGGCATTGCTCACCGCCGAAGCCAGCCGCCAGCCGCTGCACCAAACCATTCCACCTTGTATAATAGGATATTTAATACCAAACAATTTACATATTCTGTTCATGGCTAATCTATTTATAATGTTAGGGGAACAAAGTAAAATAAAACTTACCTATCTTTGCGTGTCTGATTCTATAAATAATGTGGATATAAATTAATTCTTACAATATAACAGTTATGAATAAAGCGTTTATGGCTGCCAGTCTGGCAGTAGTTTTAGGAGCCTGCAACTCCTCGAAGAAAAGCGATGTGGCCGATGTCGCACCCAATCCGTTCTTTACGGAATATACAACTCCGTTCGGCGTTCCTCCTTTCGACAAGATAGAAGTGGCTCATTACAAGCCGGCCTTTGAGAAAGGGATGGAAGAACAGAAAAAGGAAATCGACGCTATTGTCAATAACCCGGAAGAACCGACGTTCGAGAATACGATTGTCGCCTTTGACCGCTCAGGTGAATTGTTGACTAAAGTGATGTATGCTTTCAGCGGCCAGTCGAGTGTGAATACGACCGACGAAATACAAGCTCTGGAGCAGGAGTTGTATCCGGTTCTTTCCGCCCATTCGGATGATATCAGCCTGAATCCGGCTCTCTTTACCCGTGTAAAGGCAGTGTACGACAAGCAGGCTTCAATGAATCTGAATAAGGAACAGAAGAAATTGCTGGAGGAAACCTACAAAGGTTTCGTACGTGGCGGAGCCAATCTCGACGCTGACAAGCAAGCCCGGTTGCGTGAACTGAATGAAAAGATATCTGTTCTGGAGCTGACTTTCGGACAGAACGTACTGAAAGAAACGAATGCCTTCAAACTGGTTGTGGATAACAAAGAGGATTTGGCCGGACTTCCCGAATCGTTGATTGCCGCTGCCGCCGAAACTGCCGCTGCCGATTCAATGGAAGGCAAATGGATTTTCACGCTTCACAATCCGAGCGTGATGCCTTTCCTGCAATATGCCGATAACCGTGCGTTACGGGAAAAGATATTCAAGGCGTATATCAACCGTGGAAACAATAGCAACGGGAATGACAATAAGAACGTTGTCAAAGAACTAGTAGCCGCCCGCTTGGATAAGGCCAAACTGCTGGGTTATGAAGACTTTGCCGCTTTTGTGCTGGATGAGAACATGGCAAAGAACGAGAAGAATGTGTATAACCTGCTTGACCAGATTTGGACTCCGGCGCTGAAAAAAGCGAAGGAAGAACTGGCCGATATCAATGCCGAAATAAAGAAGGAAGGTGGTAACTTCGAAGCCGAAGGTTGGGATTGGCGTTATTATGCAGATAAAGCCCGCCAGGCAAAATTCAATATGGATGAAAACGAAGTCCGCCCTTATCTGGAACTGAACCATGTGCGTGAAGGTGCTTTTTATGTAGCGAATAAGTTGTATGGAATAACTTTTACGGAAATCAGGGATATACCGAAGCCGGACCCGGATGCTTTTGCTTTCGAATGTAAGGATAAGGATGGTTCTTCACTGGGTGTCCTTTATATGGATTTCTATACTCGTCCGGGTAAAGGTGGCGGTGCCTGGTGTGGCGGATACCGTGATCAGAGTTATAAAGATGGAAAGAAGGTGCTGCCGGTCGTTACCACCGTATTTAATTTCAGTAAACCGGCTGCCGGACAACCCGCATTGCTGAGTGCGGATGAGGCAGAAACCGTCTTCCATGAGTTCGGTCATGCGTTGCATGGGTTGTTTGCTGATGTTCATTATATCGGAGTAGCCGGTGTTCCCCGCGACTTTGTGGAATTGCCTTCGCAGGTAATGGAACATTGGGTGTTCGAACCGGAAGTGTTGAAAGTATATGCCAAACATTATCAGACAGGAGAAGTGATTCCGCAGGAACTGGTTGACAAGATTGTGAAAAGCAGCAAATACGGACAGGGCTTTGCTACGGTCGAATATCTGGCCGCTTCCTTGTTGGATATGGATTATCATACCTTGAAAGAACAGCAGCCCGGCATGGATATCGAAGCCTTTGAAGCTGAAGCGATGAACAAACGCGGATTAATCCGCCAGATACCTCCGCGCTACCGTACTACTTATTTCGGCCATACGATGGAAGGTGGTTATACTGCCGGATATTACAGCTACATCTGGGCAGAAGTGCTGGATGCCGATGCTTTCGAGGCTTACAAAGAAACCGGCGATATCTTCAACCCCGAGGTTGCTTCCAAATTCCGTAAATATGTCCTTACCCCGGGTGGTATCGATGATGCAATGGTTATGTATAAAAACTTCCGTGGCAAAGAGCCGGGTATTGAGCCGTTGCTAAAGAACAGGGGGTTAAAATAAGATTTTTTTATTATCTTTGCGCATGTAACATGCTTAAACAGAACAATATGAAGAAAATGATTATGACAGCCGGCATAGCTGTTGCACTTAGTGCTTGCAGTTCGCCGGAGAAAAAGTCTGAAATCTTAGCTCCAGGGGATATTTTACTAACGGAGTTCACTACTCCGTTCGGAGTTCCTCCTTTCGATAAAATCGAACTGGATGATTATATGCCTGCTTTTAAGGAGGCGATTGCGCAACAACAAAAGGAAGTAGATGATATTGTCGGTCAGACGGCTGCTCCCGATTTTGAGAATACGATTGTTGCCCTTGACCAGAGCGGTAACCTGTTGCGTAAAGTCAATGCCGTTTTCAGCGGACTGAACAGTGCCAACACAAATGATGAGATGCAGGCGTTAAGCCGTGAGTTGTCTCCGTTATTATCAAAGAACAGTGATGATATCCGCTTGAACAAAGATTTGTTTGCCCGTGTAAAGACCGTGTATGATAATCGGGAATCTCTGAACCTGAATAAGGAACAGAAGAAGTTGCTGGAAGAAACCTATAAGAGTTTTGTCCGCGGCGGTGCGAACCTGGATGCAGAGCAACAAGCCCGTTTACGTGAACTGAACAGTGAGATATCCATGCTTCAGTTGACATTCGGACAGAATATGTTGAAGGAAACAAACGCTTTCCAATTGGTTATTGAGAATAAAGACGACCTTGCCGGCCTGCCCGAAAGCCTGATACTGAATGCGGAGGTTGCTGCCCGTGCAGCAGGGTTGGAAGGCAAATGGCTTTTCACTTTGCATAATCCGAGCGTGATGCCTTTCCTGCAATATGCCGATAACCGTGCGTTGCGTGAAAAGATTTTCAAAGGTTATATCAACCGTGGAAATAATGGCAATGATGCCGATAACAAAGATGTCGTGCTTAAACTGGTTACGCTTCGCCTGGAAAAAGCGAAGTTGATGGGATATGACGATTATGCCTCTTTCGTCCTGGAAGACCGTATGGCGAAAACGTCGGATAAAGTATATGCTTTGTTGGACGAAATATGGAAACCTGCCCTGGTAAAAGCGAAAGAAGAACTGGCTGATATCAATGCCGAAATAAAAAAGGAAGGCGGCAACTTCGAAGCGGAAGGTTGGGACTGGCGTTATTATTTCGAAAAAGCGAAGAAGGCTAAGTTCGATTTGGATGAAAACCAGGTTCGCCCGTATCTGAAACTGGAGAATGTGCGTGACGGTGCTTTCCTGTTAGCTAATAAATTATATGGTATTACCTTTACACCCATCAAGGAAATACCGTTGCCTCATCCGGATGCACAGGCTTTCGAATGTAAGGATAAAAACGGCACGCATCTGGGTGTTCTTTATATGGACTTCTTCCCGAGAGCCAGCAAACGCGGCGGTGCATGGTGCGGAACCTATCGTTCGCAGACTTATAAAGACGGTAAACGTCAGGGACCGGTCGTAACGATTGTATGTAATTTCTCTCAGCCGGCTCCGGGGCAACCTGCTTTGTTGAGTGCGGATGAAGCGGAAACATTATTCCATGAGTTCGGACACGGTTTGCATAACTTGTTTAAGGACGTACATTATTATGGTGTATCGGGTGTTCCCCGCGATTTCGTCGAACTGCCTTCACAGGTGATGGAGCATTGGGTGTTCGAACCTGAGTTACTGAAAGAATATGCGAAACATTATGAGACAAACGAAGTGATTCCGGCCGAACTGATTGAAAAGTTGGATAAGAGCGGAAAGTACGGACAGGGCTTTGCTACGACTGAATATCTGGCCGCTTCTTTACTCGATATGGATTTCCATGTATTGAAGGAAGTACATGAGGGTGCAGATGTCATGAAGTTTGAAGAAACTGTTCTGGGTGAACGCGGACTATTGAAACAGATACCTTCCCGTTATCGCACTACTTATTTCAATCACACGATGGGCGGCGGATATACAGCCGGTTATTATAGTTACATCTGGGCCGAAGTCCTGGATGCAGATGCTTACCAGGCTTATAAGGAAACCGGAGATATATTCAACCAGGAAGTAGCTACTAAATTCCGTGAATACGTTCTTACCCCTGGCGGTATCGACGACGCAATGGATATGTATAAAAATTTCCGTGGCAAAGAACCGAACACGGAACCGTTGTTGAAGAACAGGGGATTGAAATAAAGACAATATTTGACAGATTTGAACTATCCGATTATTGACCGGTTGTACCTGGCTCCCCTCTTGAGAGGGGGAAGGGGGTGTGTTATAGTTTTGCCTTATAACTAGCTTTAACACACCCCTTATCCCCTCTCAAGAGGGGAATTGGTTACTCCCGTACTATAAACAGATAGATCATTATTCCTATCCATGTATCTCTATAATATAGGACGCATCAAACGTCTCTCCCGGCTGTAAATGTTGCATCCAGTCTCTGTCTTTATATTCCCCGGTGTAGTTAACACGGTCGCAACGGCCATACCAGGGTTCAATGCATACGAAGGGTGCATTCTTTGAGGGAGGCGACCAAAGGCCGACAACAGGCGCTGTGAAATATACCGTCAGATAAGAACCGCCGTCCTGTTTCAGTAAATCCACCCGCTTTACCTGGCTGTTTTCAAGTACTAATGCATCCTTATCGAAAGTATGTATATCCAGTGGCAATAATCCTTCCTTGTCAAGTGAAAGCGGATATTCCTTGTCTCCGATACAACCTTTTTCCTGAATGAGTTTGTAGGAAAGTCCCTCATGCCGGTCGAAGGCAAAGAAGCCTCTTAAGCAGCTGTCTTTATCATAATCAGGATAATAAAAGGCCGGATGTGCTCCAATCTGGAAATGCAGTTCCTCGTCTCCGGTATTTTTCACTGTCCATAAGACTTCTATCTGGTTTCCGGCCAGTTTGTATCCTATCTCCAGACAAAAGGGGAAAGGATATAATTGTAATGTATCCTCATTATCCTGTAGTTGAAACCGCAATTCCGTATCAGTCTCTTTTATCAGTTTAAATTCCTGATCTCGTGCAAAACCGTGTTGTGATAACTTGTAAGTCTTTCCGTTATGGCGATATTCGTTGTTCCATAAACTACCTACGATAGGGAAAAGTACCGGCGAATGGCGTTTCCAGAAGGTTGGATCAGCCTGCCATAAATATTCCTTACCGGTTGCGTTGGCAACGATGCTGCTTAGTTCGGCTCCATGTGACGACACCTGAATGGTGAGCTGATTATTCGATACTGTTTTCTTCATCAGATTTATTTGTTTATGTTATTTTCCGTTTCAGCAAAGTTAATGAACTTATTTTTTGATTCTCACGCTCTTTTATAATAAAACAAAACAGAAAGCGTTAAAAGATCATTGAATAGTTGAAAATATGGAACTACACGAAACAAGATCATTTCTGATAAGTGGTATCGCGACTTTGCTTTGCCTCTGTTTTTCGCTCTCGGTAAAGGCCGGTGAACGGTATGCGGATAACTCTGTATTGAGCAAAGGAAACTGGGTGAAAATACGGATAGAGCAGGATGGAATCTACAAACTCACTTATTCTGAATTGAAGAAGATGGGATTTGACGATCCTTCGAAAGTTGCTGTCTATGGATATGGCGGCTGGCCTTTGGAAGAAGATTTCACAAAACCTTATGTGGATGATCTGCCTGCTGTCCCAGTGCTGAGAAAGGATGATTATATCCTTTTTTATGGGCGGGGAACGACGAAATGGGAGTATAAGGAAGTGAAATATAGTAACAATGACAAGAAAAAAGTTTTTGTCCACACCAATAACCCTTATTCTGAATACAGCTATTATTTTCTGACGGACGGGGCAGAAGTTAAAGTCCCGGAGCAAATTAAAAGTAGTGATAAAACGAGCAGTGAAAGAATAGAAACTTTTGATGACTATTTGCTGCATGAAAAAGAGTTGGTTTCTATTAATTTATCGGGAAGACGATTGTTTGAGAAGTTATCCAAGACGGGACAAGTCTTTAATGATTTTGGGGATCCGGACGCGTTAGGTATTATAGAAGGTGATATTAATGCTGAGTGCAGGTTTGTAGCACTCACGAAAGTATCTAATAATGTGGTATTGAATGGCCAGGTAGGTGGAAGTGTCCCTATAACGTCGGATGGAAAAAACGAAGCGTATGTGAAAGGTCAAGAAGTATATTTTACAGTACAGTATGCTTATAAGTCTGGTGATAAATTGAGTGTTAAATTGGAATATAACAAACAGGAAAAACCGAGCGTTGATGGTTATGTCGATTATATTCGTTTGAATGTCAAACGTCAATTGAAAACTTACAATGAACCATATACATTTTTCCGTTCCTTTAAATCCCGGAATCATGCATCCCGATTTGTAATAGAAGGCGCTAATTCAGCCTGTATGGTTATGGATATAACAGATCCTGCAAACTGTAAAATAATAGAAACAGAACTGACCGGCTCTACAATGTCTTTTACTATTCCGGAAAGTAATTCATTGAGAGAATTTGTTTTGATAAGGACTGATCGCACGGATTTTCCTGTCCCTGTCAGTAAAGGGGCGGTTGAGTGCAGGAACCTTCATGGCTGGTCGAATAAAGATATGATTATTATCTCTCCGTCTACTTTACGAAAAGAAGCGGAGAGATTGAAAGAAGCACATGAAACACAAGATGGTTTACGTGTAGAAGTGGTAACACCGGAAGAAATATATAATGAATTTTCAAGTGGAACTCCCGACGCAACAGCCTATAGAAGGTTTATGAAAATGTTGTATGATAAAGCGGCATCAAAAGAGGAACGTCCGAAATACTTGTTGCTTTTCGGAGATGGTGCTTACGATAACCGTTTTGTTACGGAATCATGGAGCAAGATGAGTGAGAAGGAGAGAGAGAACTTCTTGCTTACCTTTCAGTCAGAAAATTCGTTAAATGAAGAATCTTATGTGACAGATGATTATTTTGGTTTTCTGGATGATGCTTCTAATGGGAAAAGTGTAGAATCGTGTCCGGTGGATATAGGGATAGGGCGTTTCCCTATCCGTTCGGTTTCGGATGCCCGGAAGATGGTCAATAAGGTTATTCGTTATATGAATAATGAAGAGCTGGGCATTTGGAAAAGTGAAACTTGTTTTGTGGCAGATGATGGAAGTAATGCGGATAAAGCAATCAAAAAAGCGAATGATCATATGAAATATGCAAATGGAGCAGCTCAAACGGTTGAAGATAAAGCTCCGGATGTTCTGGCAAGTCGATTGTTTTTTGATAATTATGCCAAAGACTATTCTAGTTCAAATTCATATTCGGTTGTAACAGACGAAATGAATAAGAAGTTAAGAGAGGGATTGATGCTGATTAATTATACTGGGCATGGAAGCACGACTTCGTGGTCTGATGAGAATGTTCTTACACAACCGATGATAGATAAATTCTCCTATCCCAAATTACCATTATGGATTACGGCGACATGTGATTTTTGTCGTTTTGATGCACTGGCGACGTCGGCAGGAGAGAGCATTTTTCTAAATGAAAAAAGTGGAGGCATAGCATTGTATACAACTGTTCGAGTGGCTTACGGTTCTGAGAATGATAGAATAAATAATAGTTTTCTAGGGAAGTTATTCGATCAAAGCTTGTATCCGGCTTTGGGTGATGTGGTCAGAAGCGTTAAGTCTGAAAATAAATCATTAGGATCGAAAAACCTGAATTTCACCTTTATTGGTGATCCTGCTTTAAAGTTGATTTTGCCTTCCCATAAAATACGTATTAATACGATTAATGGAAAAGATGCGGTTCAGAATTCAACTAATTTCAGAGCTTATGATGAAGTGACTGTAGAGGGAGAGATATTAGCTCCGGACAATTCGGTAATTGATAATTTCAACGGAAAGCTGGAAGTGAAAGTGATGGATAGTAAAATCGAAATTACGACGCGGAATAACTTCAGAAATGATACTGCTTTTAAATATACGGATTATAAAAACCTTGTTTATAAAGGTTCAACCCAAGTTCAGAACGGCAAATTCAGCTTCTCTTTTTATGTCCCGGGCAATATTTCTTATTCCGGTAAGGCCGGAAAGATGATTCTGTATGCTTCGGATAGTGAGCAGAAAATAGAAGCAAAAGGTAACTTTACGAATTATAAGGTACAAGGCACTTCTGATGATCCTTTGGACGATCACGAAGGTCCTGAAATAGTAAAACTTTATTTGAACGATTCGACATTTGTGAGTGGTGACAAAGTAAATACGACTCCGTTTTTCTATGCCCGGTTGTGGGATCAGACGGGGGTGGATATAACAGAAGGCGGTGTCGGGCATGATGTGATGCTTATGATAGATAATAAACCTTTTACCAGCTATAATCTGAATTCTTACTATGACAATATATTTGGCCGGAAAGGAGAAGGTGAAGTGAAATTCGGTATTCCGCAATTAAGTGCGGGAATGCATGAGGCTGTCTTTAAAGTTTGGGATGTCATGGGAAATCCAACAACTTACACGTTCCGGTTCGAAGTAGATGAGAGCTTGAAACCTTTCATCACCAATGTTGTCGCAACTCCGACACCGGCAAAAGGCAATGTTGAATTCCATCTTACACACAACCGTCCCGAATCCCAGATGAAAGTCGGTATCATGGTCTACGACATTGCAGGCCGGCTGCATTGGAAACATGAGGAGACTGGTTCGTCCGAATTATTCAAAGATTATGTGATAGATTGGGATTTGAGAAATAATTCAGGAACTCATGTCCGTCCCGGAGTTTATATTTACAGGGCTGCGATAAGCACTAATAATTCAAAGGAGGCAACGGAAGCAAAGAAGATGATTATTTTATGGTGATTTTACTTACATTTGTAGGAAATAAAAACAAACCATGGAAAGTATATATACAGCAGATGAAAACAGATATGCCGGCATGACATATCGTCGTTGCGGGCGTAGTGGTATTTTGTTACCGGCCATTTCTTTGGGGTTATGGCATAACTTCGGAAGTGTGGATGTCTTCAATAATTTTGTAAAGATAGCTTATACGGCTTTCGATAACGGCATTACCCATTTTGACCTGGCAAATAATTACGGCCCGGTCTATGGTTCGGCAGAAGAGAATTTTGGCCGGATTCTGAAAAAAGGTTTGGGAGTTTACCGCGACGAACTTCTTATTTCGACTAAGGCCGGTTATGATATGTGGCCGGGGCCGTACGGAAACTGGGGAAGTCGTAAGTATCTGATGGCAAGTCTTGACCAAAGTCTGAAACGGATGGGATTGGACTATGTGGATATCTTCTATTCCCATCGTCCTGATCCGGAAACGCCGATAGAAGAGACGATGGGGGCTTTGGCAGATATCGTTCGCCAGGGGAAAGCGCTGTATGTAGGTATCTCAAATTATAATGCGGAACAGACGGAGAAGGCGTTGGCTGTATTGAAAGAACATCGCGTTCCTTGCCTGATCCATCAGGCCCGTTATTCTATGTTCGATCGGTGGACGGAGCCGGATTTGCTGCCTTTGCTGCAAGAAAAAGGTGTCGGCATGATTGCTTTCTCTCCTTTGGCACAGGGAATGCTTACCAATAAATATCTGCATGGAATACCTGAAAATTCAAGAGCTGCTAAGTCGACCGGCCATTTGCAACGGGAACAGGTGACGGATGATAAGATAAATAAGATTCGTCAGCTACATGAATTGGCAATGGAACGTGGACAGACATTGGCTGAAATGGCTTTGGCATGGTTGCTGAAAGACGACCGTGTAACCAGTGTCCTTGTCGGAGCTAGTTCCGTTGAACAGCTGCTGGATAATCTGAAAGCATTGCGTAATACCGTTTTCACCGATGAAGAGTTAGAGCGGATAAAAGGTATTTTGAAATGATGGTTTGGAATTAGAAATAATTGAGCTATCTGTTTAGTGACCGGTTGTAACTGGCTCCCCTCTTGAGAGGGGGCAGGGGGTGTGTTAAAGCCAGTCAATAAAACAAGCCTTGTAACAGGTTTATTTGCCGTCTGCTTCAGCTGACGGATTGGTAAATTATCTATTTCTCCGGACTTTAGTCCCATTTCTTACAGTTTTCTATCTAAGAGACATGTGGCTGAAGCCAAAAGAGAGAAACAACTTGTAAACCGTCAGCTGAAGCAGACGGCAAATGAACCTGCAATAGTCAAGTGACTCTGATTAGGATGGTTGTATAGGCGGGAATATGACACACCCCCTTCCCCCTCTCGAGAGGGGAGCCAGTTACAACCAGTCACTATAAATAGCTCAAATTTGATAAATTCAGAACCAATTAGTTCTTCTATTGCCATATTATTTAATTAATGTATTCTTTTATATGACACCATTTTTACAACAGATAGCCTCTTTATTTTATCAGCAATACGGAGCGGAGGTCAGCAGGCTGGCCTTTGTTTTTCCTAACCGCCGAACGGGATTGTTCTTTCAGAAATATCTTTCGGAAGTAGCTGACAAACCGCTTTTCTCCCCGACAATCTTGACTATTAACGACTTGTTTGTGCAGTTGAGCGGTAAGCAGACGGCCGACAGAATCAGTATGCTGTTTATGCTGTATGATATTTATGTCCGGCATAGCGGTTCGACAGAAACTTTCGACGAGTTCCTGTACTGGGGAGAAATGTTATTGAACGATTTCGATGATGTCGATAAATACATGGCCGACGCCCGCATGCTGTTTACCAATGTAACGGACTTGCGGGAGATAGAAAATGATTTCAGCTTTCTGGATGCAGAGCAGATTGCCGCTATCCGTACTTTCTGGTCATCGTTCTATCCGAAAGGAGATTCTCCGAATCAGGAAGAGTTTCTTGCCGTGTGGAAAATCCTGTATACATTATACAATGACTTGCGTGACGCATTAGCCGCAGAAGGAAGAGGCTATGAAGGAATGATATTCCGCGAAGTAGTCGAACTGATGGAGCAGAACAACTGTTGTGACCTGCCTTATACGAAGGTTGTCTTTGTCGGACTGAATGCTTTGTCTGTGGCAGAGGAACGTTTTCTGATTCAGTTGCAGAAACAGGGCATTGCCGATTTCTATTGGGATTATGCTTCTGACAAGGTGACCGACCCGAACAACAAAGCCTCTTATTTTGTTGAGCGCAACCTCAAAAACTTCCCTTCTCAATATCCGCTTCCTGTCGAAGAGAAAGTAGATACGGAAATTGAAGTCATCGGTATTCCGTCCGGTATCGGCCAGGCGAAACAGGTCTATACCTTATTAAATGAACTGTGCAAGGAGGATGAGATGTCGCCTGAGGATGCATTGCGTACAGCGATCATTCTGCCCGACGAACATTTGCTTATTCCGGTGCTGAATGCAATACCTGAACAGATTCGCCGGATTAATGTGACGATGGGATACCCGTTGGCGGGTACGCCTGTCGCTTCATTGATGGAATATATTCTTGCGTTACAGAAAAACGTACGCTATGTAGACCGGCAACCGGTCTTTTATTTCCGGGATGTATTACCTATATTGAATCACCGGTATATCAGTTCGACCTGCCCGGAAATAGTGAATGCCCTGGTGAAAGATATTACGGAAAATAACCGGATATATATTTCTGCCGCCGATTTGGGAAAGACCGATTTGTTGTCGGTTCTCTTTCTTCCGGTGACCAATGTGAATACATTTTCCGATTACCTCATTAATGTTTTGCAGGAGCTGAACAAGGTGATGCACGCCTTGTCGTCCGATGAAGAAGAAGAGGATGCTACACAACGGACCAATGACCTCGAGCAGGAATTTATCTTCCATTATTTCACGACTGTCAACCGGATGAAAGAAATTATGCAGGATGCCGGAATAGAAATGAAGATAGATACCTATTTCCGTCTGCTCAAGCGGGTAACCGATACGATTACCATTCCATTCCGGGGAGAACCGTTGTCCGGTTTGCAAATTATGGGAGTACTTGAGACCCGTGCACTGGATTTCGACCGACTGATTATCCTTTCCATGAATGAAGGGATTTTCCCGTTGCGTAAGGCGGCAAACTCATTTATCCCGTATAATCTGCGAAGAGGATTCGGATTACCGACCTATGAACATCAGGACAGCGTTTGGGCCTACCATTTTTACCGTTTAATATATAGGGCGAGCCATGTCAGTTTACTCTATGATACTCGCAGTAACGGTTTACAGACTGGCGAAGTCAGTCGCTTTGTCCATCAATTGCATTATCACTACGAAGTGCCGTTGCAAAACAAATTGGTCGTATATAATGTCTCGTCTGCCAAGACTCCGGCCTTGCAGGTAAAGAAAACGGACGAGGTGATGCAGCGGTTGAATGCTTTCCATAAAGGAGGAAGCCGGGCTATTTCCGCCAGTGCCGTCAATACGTATCTGGACTGTCCGTTGAAGTTCTATTTCTCGGTAGTCGAAGGTATACAGGAAGAAGAAGAGGTTAGCGAAACGATTGAAAGTAACGTGTTCGGTAGTATCCTGCATAAGGTAATGGAAGAACTCTATATGCCTCTCTGTGGAAAGATAGTGACAGCCGACCTGCTGAAAGCAATTAAGAAAGATACGCCTGTCCTGACGGGTGCCATTGCCCGGGCATTTGCAGAAATTTTCTTTATGTCGGACGTCGTACGTCCTCTGACGGGGCAGAACTTCCTGATAGGCGAGATGATTCGGAAATATGTGGAGAAGATATTGGAACGTGACAGTAAACTGACGCCTTTCCGGTATATTGAATCGGAAAGGAAGATTAACCGTCTGTTTACGTTGGGTGACAACCGGACAGAGATTCAGCTGAAAGGTTTTATCGACCGTATTGACGAGGTGCGTGATGCGGTTCGTATTATCGACTATAAGAGTGGGAGCGGAACATCTGTTTTTACTTCGGTCGAAAGCTTGTTCGATAAGGAAGATAAAGACCGTGCCAAAGCCGTAATGCAGGTTTTCATGTATTCGTGGATGCTTGGAGCCGCTCCTGCAGGAAAGACAATTCAGCCGGGAATCTATTATATGCGTACGCTTTTCTCCGACTCGTTCGACGCCTCAGTCTGCAGACGCATTGAACGGACGAAAACGGAACCGGTAACAGATTTCTCGGCATATTCCGAAGCGTTTGAAGGAGAATTGCGCCGTTGTCTGGATGAGATATTCGGACGTGAAACACCGTTTACACAGACAACAACGGAAAAAGCCTGTGCCTGGTGTCCTTTCAAAGATATCTGTGGAAAATAGTACAGGTCAGAACAGAAAACCGAGTGAGAAACTCATCATATTAGTCCGTTTGTCGATCGAGATGTTTCTTTCAATCGGGTTTTGCGAGGATTTGTCTTTGAAATCGGATTCGACTTTGTTGAGTCCGAATTCATAGGTGAATTCGAAAAAGAGCCTCCAGATGCTGACACCCAACCCTGTGGCAATACCCAACTCAAACGGAGTGCTGTCGTTGATGTATTCATTCGTGACCTCAGAGAAATGTGTCGTATAACGTACCTTATAATTATACTTCACTTTAGGACCTACCATCATACTGAGGGCATAAGGTCCTTCCTTGACAAGGTAATAGCCAATCATAACAGGCATTTCGAGTGAGGTGGTTTTTAATTGAAGCAGGTCTGTTTCCGGTGTATTGCTATCGGCTAAGTTGGACTCGGTATTTTGTGGCATGGAGAAAAGAATGTCTCCTTTCGTGTGATACCATGACAGGTCCGGCTGGATAAAGAAACGGTCGATATTGATTCTGCAAAAGACAGAAGCCTGATAGCCTACCTTATATTGCAGGCGGATATTCTCCGCTTTGACATCATCTATTGTAAGTGAATTAACGATTGGAAACGTAGAGTTGACACCAACCTTTGCTCCGAAGTTAAACGCTTTGTCCTCAATCTGTATAAATTTCTGCGCGTTGGCTGATATACAGAAAAAAAACACAGGCAATAGAAGAAGTATCTTTTTCATACGTTTATTTTTTCTTTTTTACCGACCAGCCGAATTTACCGACAAATTCACCTAATCCATAATATTTCCCATGTGAATAAGCCAGCAGGTCGGCTCGTTGCATATCGAATGCTCCCGTTTGCGGGTCCAGGTATTTATCATCTGCCTGAACATTCAGGACGTCGGCAATAAACATATCGTGACTGCCCAAAGCAATCACTTCCTTGATCCGGCATTCAATGCAAAGAGGTGCTTCTTCGATAGTGGGACAGTTTACTAACGTGGCTTTACCCGGTGTCAGTCCCATTTCTTCAAACTTATGATGCCCTTTACCTGAATTGACGCCACACCAGTCGGTGGCATAGGCCAGTTCGCGTGTTGTCAGGTTGATGACGAACTCCATATTCTTTTTCAGTATGGGATAAGAGTGACGTTCGGGACGTACGGATATATAACACATGGGTGGATTGGTACAGATTGTACCGACCCACGCCACCGTTATAATATTGTATTCTGAAGGTTCGCTGCCACAACTAACCATTACGGCGGGTAAAGGATAAATCATGGTACCGGGCTTCCAGTCTTGCTTCATAAAAACTTATTTAATAATAATATCTTCCTTATTGATTTTACGTTCACAATAACGACATTTGATTGTTCCTTTTTCTTTGTCTATTACTTCGAAACGGCTCGGCATCGGTTCGTTATTGGTGATACATTTCGGGTTGTTGCATTTAACCAATCCAACCAGTTCGTCCGGCAATGTAACTGTTTTCTTTTCCACAACTTCATAATCACGGATAATGTTCAGGATTACTTTGGGAGCAATCAGGGCGATACGGTTGATTTCGTCTTCTTCAAAAAACTTGTTGGATATTTTAATCACGCCTTTGCATCCCATTTTTTTACTTTGGAAATTGTTCCCGATCGTGATTGTGTTATCCATATTTTCAAGTCCCAACAATTTGGCCACTTTAAATAATTGGCTGGGGGGGATATGGTCGATAGCAGTTCCGTTCTCCAGAGCGGCAACCTGCAATTCTCTTTTCTTTTCTACTGACATGACTGATTAATCTTCAATTGATAAATTAAGAACTTCACAAATAATTGCCTGACGGGCGAACAATCCGTTGCGTGCCTGTTGGATATAGTAGGCTTTCGGATTATCATCCACATCGTAAGCGATTTCGTTTACGCGCGGCAGGGGATGAAGGATACGAAGGTTTTCACGGCTTCCTTCGAGCATCTTATTGCGCAGGATATACACATTCTTTACCCGTTCGTATTCTTCCAGATCGGTAAAGCGTTCGCGCTGTACGCGGGTCATGTAAAGAATATCGGACTGGTTGATAACATCTTCATCGAATGTCGTATGTTCGTAATATTTGATGCCGTGCTCGTCGCAGAAATTCTTGTATTCGTCCGGCATGCGAAGTTCGTCCGGAGCCACGAAATGAAAAGTTGGATTAAAATGTGACATGCCGACAATCAGCGAATGAACTGTCCGTCCGTATTTCAGGTCGCCCACCATGGTAATGTTCAGGTCGGTCAGTTTTCCCTGTGTCTTTTGAATGGAGTATAAATCGAGCATAGTCTGCGAGGGATGCTGATTGGCACCGTCGCCCGCATTGATGATAGGTATGTCCGTTACTTCGGATGCATAACGGGCAGCACCTTCCAGATGATGTCTCATAATGATCAGGTCGACATAATTGCTGACCATCAGGATGGTATCTTTCAGCGTTTCCCCTTTGGAAGAACTGGTGGTAGAAGCATCCTGGAATCCGATCACTCGTCCGCCCAGGCGGTTGACAGCTGTTTCGAAACTTAATCGCGTGCGTGTAGAGGGTTCAAAAAACAGGGTGGCAGCCACTTTGCCTTCCAGTAGCTTTCGGTTCGGATTTTCCTCAAACTTCCTGGCGTTATCCAGAATACGAAGAATGTCCTCTTTGGAACATTGATCGATAGAAACTAAACTTTTACTTTTCATTTTGTGTATAATCTGTCTTTCTTGCAAAAGTATAAAAAAAGCGGAGACTGAATAGCCTCCGCTTGTATTTATTTCAGATATTCTGCCAGCTTCGTCGGAAGGTAGAATGTATTGTTCTTATCTACATAAACTACAACCGAGTTGAGCCGGACTTCTTCCTGTCCTTTTTTACCGATTGTGACGATATTGCTGAACGGGGTGATGTTGATTTGTTTCTTTTTATTTTTCACGACCAGAGAGGGAGAACCTTTTTCGTCTTTTGCCGGGATAATCTCACATTTATAGTCTTCAAATACCTCTGTGTGAGGAGCGAAGTTCTCTTCTGTCAGTTCGTCCAGTTTGTCACGGTCCATGCCGAACAGGGCGCACAGATATGCGTTTAGTTCGATGTTGGTGTGCATACCGATGGGAAGGCTGGCTTTGTCCGGGTGGTAAGCTGCCAGGAAAACATCTTCGCCGGTATGTCCGCCGGTTGTAAATCCGAAACAGGTTTTTGATGTAAGCAGCTTAGACATGAAAGAGGTTAGCGAACCGCTGTAGAGGGAGCCTTTGCCTTCGGTAGTACGTTCATTTTTGGGAATCGGACTGTTCTTGTAATCTTTGCAATGATTCAATGCATCCAGTTCTTCCGGACTCAGTTCGAAACCTGCATATTCGCGAAAGATGTTCTGTACTTCGGAGTTGGGTTCACTGTTTACTTTCTTGGCGAAACCTTCTGCCGTTAGTTTATAGAGGGAGAATTGGTGGAACAGTTGATCTTTTGTAAGTTTATCATAACCTCCGCAAGAATAACGGCCGATGCTGATACCGCTGTTTCCGTGGTCGGGAACCATGATAACGGCTGTTTCTCCGTTCTGACGGGCAAATTCAAGTGCGGCACCGCAGGCACGGTCGTAAGCCAGCATATCTGTTGCCATACCGACAGGGTCGTTTGCATGGGCGGCCCAGTCTACTTTACTGCCTTCTACCATCAGGAAGAAACCTTCCGGGTTTTTAGACAGTTTTTTGATGGCGATACGTGTCATTTCTTCCAGGTCCGGTTGCTGGGCCGGGTCGCGGTCGATGTCGTAAGCCATTTCGCGGTCACCGAATAAGGCCCACATATTGTCACCGCTGTAGTTACGCATACCGTTGATGTCGTTTTTAAACACACCATATCCGTTACCTTTCAGATAAGCTTCGCTTTCTTCCGGAAGAAGGGATGCGCCACCACCGATTACAACATTCAGGTCGTTGTGAGCCATCTGCGGAGCAATCCATTCGTATTTACCGCGGTTGTAGCTGTGGGCAGAGCAGTCTGCCGGTGTTGCATGCGGAAATTCGCAGGTGAAAACAAGACCGGTCGATTTGCCCTGTGTCATCTTAGCTGCTTCCAAAACGGTGGTAAGCGGCTGGAAAGCGCGTTCGGGGTCGGTCGGGTAGATATCATTGTCTCCGTCGTGTTCCGGATAAGTAGATACATAACCGGTACGGCTCGGATAGCCGGTCATGTAGCAGGAAGTTGTCGGAGCGGAATCACCGATAGGGGCATTTGAAGAGTGGGTACGTACGGTTCCGCACAGATACGGGTCCAGGTTCAGATTAGGTTTGTCGGGGTTTGTGTACCATTGCAACCAGCGTGCCATAGAAACGGTAGCCAGTGAAGTTCCGTCCGGTATCAGAAGAATAACATTCTTGACCGGTTTTACGTTTTCTACATCCGCAGCTTTTGCTGGCATGATGATGATTGCCAGTAGAAGCAGAAAAGTAATCGTCTTTTTCATGTGCTTGTATGTTTATAAATTAATGTAATTGAATAATCTCTTCTTCGAAAAGTGTCAGTTTTTCCAATCCTGTTTCTGTCACCAGGAAACTGTTTTCAATGCCGACGGCTCCCACGCCCGGAATAACGAATTTGGGTTCGAGGGCAAATACCATGCTCGGTTGCAGTTCTTCTTTGGAGCGGGGCGTCAGTACCGGTAGTTCGTTGATTTGGATACCTATGCCGTGTCCTACGAATTTGGCCTGTTGCTTGGTTCCCATAAAGTTGGCGGCCAGTCCTTCTTTTTCGGCAATCTTGGCAGCGATAGTATACAGTTCCGAACAAACGATACCCGGACGGGCTGTGTTTTCGATTTCATTTTGTATTGTCAGGGCCACCTGGTGGGCGCGGTAGGCTTCTTCGGTCAGTTTGCCGACAGAGAATACGCGGGTCATATCCGTCATATAAGAGGTATAGTTTCCGGCCATATCGACCATGATAGCCGTACCTTCTTTCAGGACAGTGCCGTTGGCTCCGAGCGGGCAGGAGGCATCCATGCCATTGCCACCCAAGGCGAAGTCGAAAGGAGAGGGGGCTTCGGCGTTTTCACCGGCCAGTATGCTTCCCATAAAAATATCCATATTAGCACCGAATGCACGGAATAGTCCGATGGAACCGTTCTGGCGCATACGTTTTTCTATTTCGTATTGAAATTCGAGGTCGGTCATTCCCGGACGGAAACATTCCGTAACTTCAGCGTATGTCTTGGCATGTTTTGCCGCCGAGATACGAAACTGGGCAATTTCCCACGGTGTTTTGATTTCACGCAAGGTCCGCATCAATGTAGTTGCATTACCGGTTTCTTTGGGATTGAAAATTGATTGCAGGCGGATATAATCGTTGTATGTCAGCTCATCGGCTTCAAGGAGCAGCTTTTCCGGCATTTTTATTCCGCGGGCAGCGAATACCTCGGCTATTTGCTCCGGTTTGCGGATATATTCGATTTGGTCGTTGCTTAATCCGTTAGGGCGTTTGACGAAGAACCAGGGCGTGCCTTCTACGGGCAGATAAAAATATCCGCTATATACACGTCCGGTTGTATAATACAGGTTTACATCTACACTTAGCAGGCATGCATCCGCATTTATCTTTCGCATAGCCTGTTGCATACGACCCCATTTCAATTGCAGGTCGCCGGTCAATTCTTTTTGTATCATCTCCAACTTTTATTTTTATGTGGCATCAAAGATATTAAATTATTGCCGGGAAAAAGCAGGATGGGATATTAAATGTTGATTAAGAAATGGAAATCCACTTCTCCAGATTGCGTTCTTTTGCGCTGAAATTGGCACCGACCTTGACCAATTGTTTACCGTCGGTAGTGTAGGGGATCAGGTAGCCTTTGTCATCGATTTGAGCAAGGGCTTCTTCGGCCGTTCCTTCCAGTTTGAACTCGAAGACATAGATATAGTCCGGTGTTTTTACAACCGCATCGGCACGTCCTTTGCAATTGCGTACTTCTGCTTCGGTGAATTGGCCCATAAGCCGGAAAACGAGATAAAAAATCACTTGGTAGTGCCGCTCCGTCTTGTCATTTAATTCGTAAGGAATACCGGCAAAGAAGGCCCGAAGGCGCGTCGTAAAGGCGTTCACATCACCAGACTCCAATTCATTGACAAACTTACCTATATAAAAAGCACTGTCTTTGGCTGGAACGGATGAATAGAACGGAGTTATAAAGTTTAGGAAACCATACTTTACTTCGTCGTTGGGAAAGCCTAACGTATAAAGCCTGAAACGCTTGTCATACCCTTTAATGGTCAGATATCCGCTCTGGTAGATCACCGGAATGGGGCGTGATGCGTCGGCGCGATAATCGGCAAATGAGTTGACATCCAGCTGTATGCCTTCCAGATTGCGCAGGTCATAATCCGTTTTTTTCAGAAGTTCTATCAGGAAAGTAGGGGTTCCCGTCTTGAACCAGTAATCGTCGAAGGTTGCGTCGCTTAATACATTCAGCACACTGAACGGATTGAAAATACCCTCTTCACCGTACATAAAATGATAGCCGTCGTATTGGCGGGTCATCGTTTCACGTACTTCATCCGGTGATAGATCGTTTCTTTCACCCAGTAGTTGCAATTCAGGTTGGAAATTATCGGCAATCTCTTGCCAGGTGAGGCCGCACAACGTATTATAATGCGGATCCATGCTGATATCCTTTAGTTGGTTCAGATCGCTGAACACACTGACTTGTCCAAACTTGGTAACACCTGTCAGGAGATAGAACTTCAGATACTGGTCGGCACTTTTCAGCACACCGTAGAAGGCTTTCAGGGTCTCCTTGTAGGCTTGGTGCAACTCCTTATCTTGCAAAGATTGGAGCAGCGGCTTGTCATATTCATCGACGAGTACGACGACGGGATGACCTGTTAGCTCGGCTGCACGTTGTATTTGATACATAAACCGTTCTTCCGGTGCCCGGTCTTGCTTTTCTGTGCCATAGAGCTTTTCCCACGATTCGAGATACTGGTTTAAAATAGCATCCAGATCCTGTGAGGTACTATATTTCCGGGCATTTAAATCCAAATGCAGCACCGGATAAGTCAGCCATTCTTCCTCCAGTTCTTCAATCGCTAACCCTTTGAATAATTCTTTCTGTCCACGGAAATAAGCTTCGAGTGTAGAAAGCAGGAGGCTTTTGCCAAAACGTCGCGGACGGCTCAGAAAGAACGGTTTCCCGCTATTCGCTAATTCGTAAACGAGTGCTGTCTTGTCTACATACAGATAGTTATCTTGTCGCAGCGATTTGAAACTTTGTATACCTATCGGAAATTTACGTCTGATTGTTTTTGCCATAATCACTTCGTTTTTACCTGTTTGAAAAGGTGGTACAAATATAGCGAAATCCTTATCAATCTCATTATATTAAAGAAAGCTTTTCATTGTTTTTTACCCCTTTGGATTTGAGGGGATAAATCTAACTTTCGTTCAGTTTTTGCAGGAGGAACTTGCCTGGTTTGAATTTGACGCTCGTGCGGGGGGCTATTATACATTGTTCGCCGGTACGGGGATTTCTGCCTTCACGTTGGGTTTGTTGCCAGAGGGTGAAGACACCGAAACCCTGAAAAGTGATCGTGTCGCCTTTCTCCAAAGAGGAGGAGAGAATGTCCAGACATGTTTCGATAATTTTACTTGAGGAGTCCTGGGTTAATTCCAGGCGCGAAGCGAGTTTGTTTCTGAATTCTGCTTTGTTCATGTTTTGTAGAATTGATAATTAATATTGATGTGATAAATGGGAGAGGGCGCTATTGGCTACCCTCTCCGTATTAAAAAGTTTAAGGAACTACTGCCGGTAAGGTTGTCGATACATCGATTGTCATATCGCCTCCGTTAGGGATGGCGTTAGCCAGTACGATTTTACCGTCGGTAAGAACTGTTGTCAGGTCTGTGCCTGCGGTAATGGCAACTGTTACAACAGTTGTGTAGCTACCGGCACTTCCGGTAGCTTCTGCTGCCGTAACTTTCAGCCAGGAAGAAGTTCCACTGCCGATGGTGATACCTTCCTGTGATGTAACGGACAGCGTAAAGCTACTGGCCGATGTCGCTTCGGTCATGACCACTTTCGCATTATCCGATCCGGCTGCTGCGGTAAAGTTGTTTGTACCGGTTACATTGGTAACACCTGTCAGTGCAGTGATAGCCGGAGCTGTCAATGCCACCGTAATCTCCGCCGTCGCACCGTCGTCAGTCGTGAAGGTAAGCGTCGGAGTGGCACCTAACGGCAATGACTGGGTTGTCGGTAACGTGATCGTATGCGTTTTGCCTTTAGTCGTCGATAATGTCAGGTAATCTGCATCCGATTTGGCTGCCAGTGTTGTAGCTACGTTGGTGGTCAGTGTGATGGACTGGCCGTTGGCGTTGTACAAGGTGGCAACACTGCCGGTCAACGTGTTCAGGCCGTCGTCGTCTGCACTTTTGCTGACGGTAGCGGCCACCGGAACAGTGGTAACGACTTCCACAGTGGTCACCGCCGTTGCATCCAGCTTGTTGGTGATCGTGAACTTACCGTCTGTTTTAGCTGCGGCCAACATACCTGTGGCATCGGTGATCTTGCCGGTGATGGTGGTCACTTTAGCGCCTGCAGCGTTGGCAACGGTGGTCTCTGTTACTGTCAACCAGTCTCCTGTTGTTTTAGCAACTGTTACGCCTTCGGGGGAAACAACGCTCAGCGTAAAGCTGTTGTTTGCAACACCCACCAGCGACACCTGCGGGCTGCTGCCGGCTCCGGCTGTCAGACTGAATGTATTGTCTGTGCGGCCGCCGGTGAAATCGCCGGCAGTCAGGGCTTTCATGGCCGGGTCTTTCAGGACAACCTTCACCGTTGTCTTGGCAGTGGAAGCGACAGATGCGAAATCGACTGTGCCTTCATTACCTGCCGAACCTGTACCGTCGGTTGTCAGGGTATATTCACCACTGGCTTCTGCGACATTGGCGCTGGCTGTAACTCCGGTAGAACCTACGTTTGTAATACTCACCATGCTACCGGTTGTTGTTGCACCTTCCGGGTTTGCCGGATCGACCAGGCGGGTTTCCGCATCGACTTTCAGCTTGATTGTCTGATTGGCTATATTATAAATGTAGGCTGTCAGCTTGGCAGCATCGAACGTGTTGTAGTTGTCGTCCTGTGCGACGAAAGCAACTGCCGGACCCTGTGTAGCGATCACCTTGATCTCTTTGCGGCTGCCGCTGGCGGGGTTGATCAGGCGGATGGTTACGTCTTCCAGTTTATCACCGTTAGCCTGGGCGGCAGCCAGTACTGTTGCATCCACTTTGAACTTGTAAAGCGTTTCCTGCGAACTGGCTTTGGTAACAACCGGCTCACCATCCTGTATCACCCATTTGGCGGCTGTTTCCGATTTGTAGATCACCTCATGTGTCAGATTCGTGTTCGATCCCATTGTGAAAGCGAACTTGCTGGCGGCATCCGGTAATACTGAGATCTGTCCGTTGTCGAGCACGTATGAAGTGGTGCTGTTGGCAGCATCCAGCACGACGTTTTCTGTCCGGTCAAAATCGTTATCCGGTTCGTAAGGGTCGATCACCTCTTTGTCATCCCAGTCGGCCACCTTCAAGTCGACATCCAGATGGTAGGTGTCGGCCTTGGTGATCGTGATGGTGTAACGGTGGTTGTAGGCTACTTCGATATAGGTACCGATACCGTTTACCATCTGCTGGAAAGGTATCTGGTAGGATACGTCTTTGCTTTCCGTCTGGTTCACGGCATATTTTCCTTTCAGCATCAGGTAACCGTGGTCGTCTTTGGGACTCGGGAAAGCGTAGAAAGCACCTTTGGTCAGATTGGTCGTTCCTGCCACTTCATCCAACGCTTTCTGAGTATCGGGCAGAACTTCGCGTTCGGGATACGTGATCAGGTCGGCTTCCTTGGTACCGACCGTCTCGATCGGGAAGAACTTCGCTCCTTTCTGTCCTTTACCCATCGACATTTTCTCGAGGGTGAATTTGGACTTCGTGGCATCGTTCACGATATCGAAACGGGCGACCATACGGGAGAGCTTGAAGCTGATCTGCGTACGGGCCGAACTGCCGAAATCGGTCAGGTCGAGCGGTGTCGTGTAGGCTCCCGACATGGGCAGTGGCGAGGCCAGCACGTCGTTTTCGGTCGGATCGGCAGTTGCCGCCGGATCGATCAGCTTGATATGCAGCTTCTTGAAGTCGGCTTCTTTCGGAATACCGGTCGTGATCTGGTTGTCGGCCTGTCCGGGTGCGGTCTGGATGAGCGACTTGAAGTCGGTGTACTGTGTCGTAGTCCCGTCGTCTGCTGTGGTGTACATTTCGGAACGGTTGGCCACACAGTATAACCGGACGAAGAGCCCTTTGTTGAGTTTCAGTAGACCGGTGGTGACACCGCTGTTGTCGGCACTGTTGGTCAGGTTGAAACTATACGTGTTTACACCCGGGAGTGTCAGGGTGGAGGCATCATCCCTGTAATAGTGGACCTCCTGCAAGGTATAGTCTCCGTTTTCCTCTTTGGAACCGAATACGTAGACATCGAGCGAGTGGATATAGTTTTCCTCCTCGGTGGCGATCGGGTCGCCTGCTGCCTTCGTTCCCGGCTTCTGCAGGACGAGGTTGTTCTTCAGCGATACAAGCACTTCCTGACGGTCGGCATCATCTCCGGTGCCTGTCCCGCCGGTCGTAGTTCCGCCGGCTACCTCATTCTCTTCCGTGCAGGAAGCAAAAAGGAATGCTCCCGCTGCGAAGAGAGGTAATAGATGTTTTATGTTCATAATCTTCTTATTTAATTGTTATTCAAATATCAGGGTGCAACAGCTTTCGTTACGGTAATCGTTTCGTCGGCATTTGTTACGCTGTTGTGAACGGTGATCGTTACATCGGCTGTTGATGACTGGTCTCCCCCCATCAGTGTTATTGCCTGCTTCTTGGTTCCGTCAATAGTAGCAGTACCGGAAGGAGTGCAAGTGAACCATGTACTAGAGCCGCAGGTAACTGTCGAACCTTTCGGGGCTACAATATCGAATGTCGAAACACCGTATTGGGCATATGTATTCGGAAGTGTGACTGTTGTACCAGACAAAGTCGGCGTCACGCCTCCTCCCGGATTTTCCAGCTTGGTGGCCGGATCGACCAGAGTCAATGTTACGGTTGCTTTGCGGGTTGCGTCATTATTATTTGTTGCTGTGATCGTCACTTCGTCGGCAGCGTCGGCAGCGTTGGTTACCTCTATTTTGTAATAGTTGGTATCGCCTTGTTTAGATGCTGTTACATTTGCATCGCTCGATGTCACGGTCATCTCTTCCGTACAAGCCATTTGCAGGTAAATAGTACTGTTATCTACTTTATACATATCGGCTGTTACAGCATACGGATATCCGATAGGTGCTCCATCATTGAATGTACTGTTTGTATACGTACTCGGGTCTGCATTCGGTGTGATTTTCGGTTTGTTGTAAGCCTTGTTCAACGTCAGCTTGAAGCCCGGAGCCGTGATGCCCTGTTCTGTCAGCTTGCTGGTGAATACAAGGTTGAAGTCGCTGGTGTTGGCAGGAGACTCTTTCTTTTTCAGCTGATATTCCGTATAACGATTGCCGTCGGTATCGGCCCACGGGTGGACTTCGGTGATGGTCAGCCACGGGCAATCTAGGCTGGCAACAGTTAGTCCCTGCGGTGAGTTGACCTTGAAGTTGGCTGTTCCTGTAGCCAGCAGGTCGAGGTCTACCTGTAATGTACCGGTTGTTACGAACGGAGTTTCAGTTCCTGCCGTGTAATCGCTGGCACCGTTGGCGTCGGTCGATTTCTCGACACTCAGGCTCGGGTCTGCTTTTGTGATTGTCAGAGTCGTTGTCTTTGTCGGGTCACCTGCATTCTTGAATACCATGTTTCCTCCGGCAGCTGTTGCCTTGTCGACTACAGATACTTTGAATGTATGGACAAATCCGTTTGTGGCGACTTTTTCGGCCTTGTAGCCGGCCAGGTCGGCCGCTTCGACGCCTTCGATACTGGTGATGTCGAATGTGACGTAGCTGCCGTCTACAGAGTAGATCGTCGCAGTCGGTTTCTTTGCATCATCGTCGGTAAGCGCAGTAACGTTGCCTTTCGAATTGCCGTTGGCTGCGAGGGCAAACGACGGGACTGCCTTCGGTCCGTAGAAATTGATTGTTGTCCACAGGGCCGGGTCGTAGGAAGCCGTTTCGTTGATGAAATGTACGGCAACCGGTTGCTGGCCGATCGAGTTGGTGTATTCGAATTTGAAGGAGGTGTACCATACGCCGTCGCGTTCTTCGGTCTTGTCGGTCGTGATGGTCAGCCAGTCTGTTTCACCGGCTTTGGTGGTCGACATGGTTTCCTTTTCGCAACGTACGGCTCCGGTGGCGGCCAGGGTGAGGCTGAACGATCCTTCGCCGTCGGCATTGCCGGTCACTTCGTAATCGTAGGTCGTAGCTTCGGGATTACCTGCATTCAGGTCGGTCGGCTTGTTGGCACTTGCGGCATCGAAGGCAAGGGTGGCATCGAATACCGGAGCATCGTTGTCGGGACGGATGGTGATACCACCTGCCGAAGTCCAGTCTACTACATCGAAAGTTCCGTATACATTACTCAATGTTACATCGGTGATGCGCAGGCAGTAACGGTTGTTGGCGTTGATGGCGATGTATTCGCCTTTGTCGCCTCCTTCCGGAGTGCGTACGATCGGGACGTGGTAGGTAACCGGTACCTGGCTGGAGTTGACCGGGCTTTTGTAGGTTCCTTCCAGGATCAGATAACTTTCGTCGGTCGCCAGGGTCGGGTAGACGTAGAGTGAGCTTTCGGTAATGCCTTGGTTGGCACCCGTCAGTTTCTCGAAGTCCACTGTTTCGTACTTCTGTGCGATCAGCGCGGAGGCAGTGAGGTCTGCTTTATCCACTGGGGTGATTGCCGCAGTCCATAGCGGGGCCGTTTTACGTCCCTGCGCCAGAGTGACCTTCTTGATGGTCAGGTTTGACTTCGAGGTGGTGTTGTCGATATCGAAACGGGCGACTACGCGGGTGAGGTCGATATCTACTTTCGACACATTGCCGCTGATCTTCGTCTTTCCCTGGCCGGTCATCAGCAACGGGGTGGAGATCACACCGTTGGCTGCGGCGCCCAGTGCTTTGGTAAAGCTGGCGATGAACTCCGTCTCAGTGGTACCCGGGGTAACGGTGTAAGTTCCGTCGCCGGCAGCCGCCGTTGTTACGGGAGTCAGGGTAGCCAGGATTTCCGTAGCGCCGTCTTCCTGATAGAATTTCTCATCCGTCGTTTGCGACGGAGTTGCACCATCGGATGCGAGCATGCCCGGCACATTCTTGTTGGCAATACAGAACAACTTGATGTAAGGCACTCCGGCCAATTCGTTCGGATAGAGGGAAGCCTTCCAGCCGGTGCCGGCTTCTGTCTTCTTGAAGTTGGTTTTCGGGTTACCGGTGACACCATCTTTGTCTTCCGGATTGTAAGCCGTTCCGTCCTGCCATGTTTCCAGGTAGTAGTATGGGCCACCTTCGGAGGCTGCCGCAAACAGATAGATCTGCAAGTCGTCTATCTGGTTCTCTTTGGCGGTTGCAATCGCTTTAGTCGTTTTGTCGTACGATTGGCTCTCGCCACTTTCGCTGAAGACGATCTGCAACTCGGAGCGTCCGGCGATACTGCTGGGGCCGCCTCCTGTCGCTTCATCGTCTGAACAGCTCGCTCCCAATCCCGCGAGGGCGAGGAGCAGCATTAAACTTTTTACGTTCATGTTCGTTTGTTTTAAATTAAACATATTGTTAGTTGAAAAATTGATATTTGTCTGTTTCCGGGAAGTCGCTCTTCCCAGTGTTAGGAAGTGTCTCTTCCCAGTGCCGGGAAGGGTGACTTCCCAGCGTCAGGAAGATGCACTTCCCGGTTTTATTCGATTTCCGGACGGTCGCTACCACCACCACCGTCACCTACATGCACATCGACGGATACTTCGCGGGGTTCTTTCAGCAGATGTTTGCTGGTACCGAACTGCGTGCGTACAGTGAGTTGGTAGTCGCCGTCGGCCAGGTCGGCGGGGATCAGGAGCGTGAGTTCCGAAGGGTTGTTTTTTGTGATCATGTCGTCGTCGAGTTTCACTACGGCTTTTGTCGTCGTGTTGGTTAGGGTGACGCCTACCGACTCGTTTTCACCGAGCACCTTCAGGTTAGCACCGCGCACGAAGAAGTTGCGTCCCGGTGTCATGGTACCGTCTTTCAGGCCGGTCTTGCGGTCTTCCGTTCCGAGAATGTACATCACATCTGATTTCGTGCCCAGGATACTGATCTTGTCAGGGCGATCTCTTCGCGCATCACTTTGTCTTGCGTGAAAGCGACATAGATACTGTTGCTTTCCGGATTCCATCTGCCGTCTTCTGCCAGTCCCAGCAGGCGGGGCACGGCATAGAACAGTCCTGTGTTGAGTTGCCATCCGTTCATCAGCAGGCGGGCACAGACGCGTTGGAAGAGGGTAACCGAGTGCACGATCGTTTCGAGACGCAGTCCGGTGTCTTCGGCACGCATTTCTTCATAGATCTTGTCGATGTCGGCTTTGCCGGTGGTTTCGAGTACAAAGATCTTGTCTTTGGGGTCGGGTGTCACCGAGTTGGGTGCCATCCATACTTTCAGCGTATTTGCCATTTCGTTAAAAAATTGTGGTCCGGTGCCTGTCAGGACGCCTCGCCGGTTAATACTAGTGTTTCATTCGTTTCAATTTCACATGCAGACACACACGACAAGCCGCGCAACCCCCACCGTGGAGGCTGCGTAACGATCGGTGCATCTGTTATAGGTTACAGATGCGATTGCTTAAAAAAACAATCCCATCATGTTAAAGACCGTTTGTTCTTTGATATGATGGGATAAAATCGAAAATGATAATGGGGTATTGTCAGCAGAAAATGGCTTTCCATTCTCCGATATTGCGTTTCTCTTTGTCGAAGGAGGCACCGACTTTAACCAGTTGGCGACCGTCGACGGTGTAGGGAATCAGGTAGCCTTTTTCGTCGATCTGCCGGAGAGCCTCGTCTACCGAACCGTCTAGTTTGAATTCGAATACATAGATATAATCGGTTGTCTTTACCACTGCATCCGCCCGGCCGCGGGCACTACGTACTTCGGAATCTACATACTGTCCCAACAGTTTGAAGACAATGTAGAAGATTACCTGATAATGACGTTCGGTCTTGCTGTTCAGTTCATAGGGAATACCTTCGAAGAAGGCGTGCAACCGTTCCATAAACGCATCGACGTCGCCGGCACGCAACTCATCCCAGAACTTCCCGATGTAAAACGGAGCGGTCGATTCCGACAAAGGAGTATAATATGGAGTGATGAAATTCAGCCATCCGTATTTTACTTCAGCATTTGGGAAGTCGAGTGTATAGAAATCCTTTGCAGGGTCATAGCCTTTGATCGTCAGATACCCGCTCTGGTAGATGATCGGCACCGGATTATGAAAATCGGCCCGGTAATCGATCAGTGCGGCTACCGGAACTTCTATACCGTCGAGTTGGCGCAGGTCGTAGTCGGTCTTTTTCAGCATATCTACCAGCATCGTCGGTGTTCCGGTAGCGAACCAGTAGCTGCTGAACCGTTTTTGAACCAATGCATTCAGTACGCTGAACGGGTTATAGATTCCATCCGAAAGGAATTCCGTGAAATGATATCCGTCGTAACGTTTCGTCATTTCGTTCACCGTTTGTTCGTACGTCAGTTTGTTCATGGCAGCAAGGGCGGCCAGTTCGGGTTGGAAATCGCGTTCGATCTCCACCTGTGTCATACCGCAAATCGTTGCATAATCGGGAGCCATACTGATATCCATCAGTTGGTTCAGGTTACTGAAAATCCCTAACTGCGAAAACTTGGTCACTCCGGTGATGAATACAAAACGCAGGTAACGGTCGGCATCTTTCAGGACGGTGTAAAAACCGGTCAGCATTTCGCGGTAAACGTCGTGCAGATCATCGTTAAACAAGGTGCGCAGCAGGGGCTTATCGTATTCGTCGATCAGGACGACCACTTTCTCTCCCGTTTTCTCGCAGGCTTGTTGGATGATTTGCATGAAACGTGCGGAATACCCCACTTCTTTATCCGTTTCACCATACTTCTTTTCCCATTGAATAAAATGAGCTTCAAGCACTTGCTCCAAGCTTCGTTTGTTTTCATAGAATTGGGCATTCAAGCTCAGGTACAGTACCGGATACACTTTCCAGTCCTTTTCGAGTTGTTCGATAGCCAGTCCCTTGAACAGGTCTTTCCGTCCGAGGAAATAGGCTTCGAGTGTCGAAAGGAGCAGGCTTTTACCGAAACGGCGCGGGCGGCTCAGGAATATAGGGTTTCCGGCAACAGCCATTTTGTAGACCAATGCGGTTTTATCTACATATAAAAAACCTTCTTCACGCAATTTGGTAAAATCCTGTATCCCTACCGGGAGTTTTCTGATCGGCATTGTTTCCATGTTTCCGTTGTTTTAAGCACGAACACAAAGATAAGATTATTACTTTTCTCTTGAAAGGAAAATAATAATGAATATAGTAATACCTATTTGTTTCAATTTTATTCCATCATGTCAAAGAACGCTTCTGGTTATTGACATGATGGGATGAAAACTTATTATAGGTAAAAGAGTGATTATAAATGTTGCAGTATACCTTTTATATCCAATTGTATTTACACGGTAGCCTACTGATATGATAACATCGAGACTATATAACATGATCGGCTTATCAGAATTTGCAATGTGCAAAAAATGCACATTGCTTTCTTTATCAAGTTCACCCTCCCGGAATACGTTATTTATATGTTTGGTTATAACGGTTCTGTCTCTTTGAAACAATTCCACCATCTGTGCCTGAGTCAGCCAAACGGTTTCATTTTCCATTCTAACCTCTAATTGTAAGGTGTTTTCAGATTGATAAACAATAATTTCTCCTTTGTCTTTCATAATTAATGAATTTTGGTTCATACTATGAAAGCAAAGGTATTCATTTCAATGAATATACAATCATTTAAACCTTTTTATTTTCAATCCCATCATGTCAAAGATCGTTCAGGCCGAAACCTGCTTGCCGCCCGCTGGCGGCTATTCTTATTTGCGGCGTACGGTTATTCGGGGAAGCCGGGGGGCTTCAGGTACGCGGATAGTTGTGTTATTTATTTTTGAGGCAGCGGACATTCATTATACTGCTACTCGCTGCACTACAACCAGAGTTAGGTTTATTGGCTGCGTACCAATACCATTGATCAGATTTGACGGTTATGCAACAAGGTATCGACCCGTCTATAATCGTACTTGTCCAATAACCGACACGCCCTTGAGCATCCTTTCCAATTCCAATACCTTTAGGATCAGCCCCAGGAAGGAATATATTAGCTAAACCTACTTGATCATTTCTTACAAAATTTCTAGCATCAACAGCAGTCGGTATTCTCCACCCATCCGGACATTTGGATGGTGCATCGTTAATGTTAGCTAGCCCTTCCGTCACTGGTGCCACCCAATAACTGGCCGTTTCCAATGCCGCTGCCGTTTTCCCAGTACTCTTTGACGTATAGGTAACCGTCTGATCTTTCACACTTATCGTGTAAGTTTGTTTGCTGCCGGCATTCTGAGAATTAGTAATTGTCAGTGTCCCGCTAGCCGCCGCATTATAAGCCGCATCCAGTGTATAGCTGGCTGTGTAGGCAGTGCTGGATGCTGCCCCGGTTAATTTTAGTCCGGTTCCGGATACTGTGACTTTGCTACCACCCAGAGATACTACTTTCAATGTTATTTGGGCATGGTAGCCGGAGTTGCCCGACATCTTGACCATATTGATAGCCGTACCGATCAGATTATTACCGGTAGATGAAGTTTGTTCTGCGCTGATAAATTGGTAAACAGGCGTTACAGTAAATGTTTTCACAGTACCTCCCGTAATCTTGTTTGTCAACGTAATGGTAGCCTTCTGTATATTCGTCAGCGTTGTGATATTGCTTTTCGTCGTCATTTTGAGTGCCTGGTTGTTTGCATTGAAGTTTGTGGCACTCAGGTCGAACCAGGCTTGCCCGCCGGTTCCCCAGTTCACGGAAGCCGTACATCCTTCGGGCGAATTGATTGTATTGGTTACGTTCTGGTTGACCAATGTATTCATATTGAGATTGTCGGTAGCCGTAATCGTCGTAGCTGGTGCATTCACCGAGTAAGCGGCAGCCTCCTTTGTTTCGTCCGATTTGTTGGCAATAACGAAAGATGCCGATGTCCCGCTTTTCCAAGTGACCACATACGTTTTTTCTGCATTGTAATTATCGTCGGCAGTCACGGTGATATCACCTGTCAGTGTTTTGACACAGGTGCCGCCGAAGGCATTCGCTTTGATGCTGACCTTAGAACCGGTTACCTGATACAGTTTAATGGCCGTGCCCGACATCGTGTTTTGCGTGGGCGAGTTGCTTCCGCTGACAAAAGTGACGGTTGGGGCAAGGAATACGGGCGAGACGGTGAAGACCGTGTTTTTACCGCCAACTTTGTTTTTGAGTGTGACGGTCGCTTTTTTCGCACCTCCCAGCTTGGCGTTGTCCAGCGAGAAGGTGAGTTCGGCATTCTCATTGTATGCTTTGGTTACGTTCGCGCCTGTTGCTTTGAGCCATTCGGACCCTCCGTCGAAGTCCATGCCGATCTCGATGCCCTGCATGGATCTGCAACTGACGGAGAAATTGTTCGCGTCCGAAATCTGCATATTGACGTTTGCCGGTGTGTCGTCTGTCGGAGCCTCATAGCTGTTCTTTGTGCCGTCGATACTCGGAGAGGTGAAATCGGGTTTCAGGGTGGCATCCAGCAGTTGCACGGTGATATCCGTTTTTAGATCGCCTGCTTTTTTGTTGCGGAAAGTGACGGTGCCTTTATCTTCGGGAACGCCTGTGATATCGCGGTCGTTGAGCGTAAACGAATAGATCGTTTCTGCTCCGTTCTGCTTGTCGATGGCCACGTCGAGCCAGTCGGGCTTGCTTTCCACCTCTGTACCGTCGGGGCAAGTGATGCGCACATGTGCATTACTACCGGTCGTGCGGTAGAGGCTGACCAGCAGGTTCTCGGCATCGAAGGTGTTAGGGTTGTTTGTACCCGGCTGCGGTGTGTTGTCCGCCTGTGGCACGGAAACAGCCTCGACGAAGAAGGTTGTTTCGTTGCCGTTCATGGTGTTTGTGAACCGCAGTACGGCACGGGGGTAACGTCCCCCTGTATATCCTTCTTTGAGCGAGAAGGTATAGGCGAAGTTCAACGCCGTTCGGGTGGAAACGACAGGTTCCGACACTTCCAGCCAGTCGTATTGCTGTGCGGCGAGTCCTCCGACATATTTTTTCCCGACCGTCAGATTGGAGGTGGCAGTCGTATTCAGTTCGAACCGGCTACCGGATTTGAGCGACATGCTGACGGATCGTGTGTCGGGATCGTATTTGGTGTCGTCCTTGAAGCCATCGGGAATGGTCACGGCCAGTTCCCCGGTATCGTCGTTGGGATTAAACTCGATGATGCTTCCGTCGTCCGCCCAGTCGTCTACGGAAATGTTGCAGTCGAGGTGGTATAGGTCTGCCGCCGTCACAGCCAGTGTATAGCGGTGGTTGTTGGCAATCTCTAAGATTGTAGCCGTCCCGTTCTCATTCTGCCTTGTGAAAGGCACCCTGTAAGAGACTTCTTTGTATTCCGTTTCGTTTACTTTATATAATAGTCCGTTAAAAATTCAACATATCGGCTAAGCGGCTTCTGCCACTATGCCAAAGAGTTCTTTGATAAGTTTAGTATTAAAAGTTCTGTTCGGTTTCAGACCGGACTTGCTAAAAAATCT